>NZ_KV792844.1:0-166698 GCF_001808335.1 Oligella sp. HMSC05A10
TCTCGCCCAACACCTGCGCACCGCGCAAGGTGGTCGTATCCCCTGCCTGTAATGTCGTCAGGCTGGTGCTATCACCAGTCTGTGTCTGGCGGTGCCTGACGCTGTCGGCGTCGCCGTAACCTTTGCCTCGATTGGCACCCGCAGTGATACCCACGGTCGGTGCGCCTTCGCCTAAGCTCATCGCTACCCCAACGTTCCAGCCTGAGGTGCTGTTCTGACTGCGACTGCGCTCGGTTTCTGTGGCCGGCAGCAAGATAATATCGTTCTCAGCCACAAGGTGCGTACCCCCTAAACCCAACACATCTGAACCGATGACACGCAGATGAGAGTCCTCGCCCGCACCGTGCGCGATCACGGTGGCTGTCTTACCCGCCAGCATCTGACTAGGCGCCACCGTATGGCCACTGTGTTGTTGCGATACGTGACTTTTTTGCGAACCAAGGGTTACCGACACACTGGCTTTTTTTGCGGCATCAAGACCAATCGGCTGCCCCTGTAACAGCTCCACGCCCTCATAGAGTCGCCAAGCACTATTCGCCACCGCCATGGCTTGAGTTCGATGGTTTTTACTCTCGCCAATCGACTCAATCGCATGCTGAATGTTCTTTGCCGCATCCACCACCGGTACACTCGCAGCCACGGTCAGACCACTTTGCTTATCCGTGCGTCGATAGTACTCAGAATACGGTTGCTCACCCGCAGTGATCGTGACAGCTTGGCCAGTGATCAGAACATCACCTTGGGGTGCTGAGACCGTACTGGCTTCCTGCCTATAACGACGGCCTGCCTGAATCACCGTATCACCAGCTAAACTCCCGACAAGGCTACCACGTAAGGTGCCATCACGTCGGTCATGCTCGATTTCTGTTGATTGTCGACCAATCGTAAAGCCGAGACCACCAGTACCAAAAACACCTGATTTCTTCGTTTTCTCATAGTAATCACTAAACGCATACTCCTTAGCCGCACTAAGGCTAATGTCACCCGCAGCGTGCAACTGCGTGCCGTAATCCGAGATCAGGTCGCTACCCATAATCTGCATGTCTTTACCACTCTGTAGCACGACCTGAGCCGCGGTAAGCTCACTCGCCACGCTCTCATCTCGCTCACTGAACCAATGTGTTTCTTTTGATTTACTGCCCAAGAAGCGACGGTGTTTTGTCACATGGCGCTCATCATGACGCGACTCAGCACGCCCAGCTTCAATCGTGAGGTTATCCTTGGCTGTCACATGCAAGAGACCATGCTCGCTCGTCAGCTCTGCTGCTCGCAGCGTCGCTTGCTCACCGGCGTGCAAATGGATATCTCCAACGGTCTGAATCGCAGTCCCCGTCTCTTGCCAACGTGCTTCTTTAGTGTAATTGCGTGCATCCGCCACGCTGTCTTGACGATACCCCGTCGTTACCGTCCCCAAGCTAAGATCACGGCCCGCAACCAGTTGCGTCTGCCCGTCCTGACCCGTATTGCTCACTAACGCCGCCGTTAAGGTGAGGTCCTGAGCCGCGTCAAGTAATAGCTGCGCTGCGTCGTTGGTTACCTGCACACTGGCTAATCGGTCAATGCCTTGACGCACCCCACTAAAATACGTGCCACGATCACCAGTCACTTCCGCTTCGGTGTGATAAGTGGCACTTTCTAGCATGAGGTCCCTACCCGCACGAAGACTCGCAACCTCAGTCGCATGAACGCTACTACCACTTAAGGTCATATCCCGCTTCGCCGTCAGCCCCACGCGTTTTGCCTGCACTCGGGCCAAGGCCTGATCCATACGGCCCGCTTCAATCGTGACCAACTCTCGACCAGCCACCGTGCCACTGTTCACAAAGCCATCGGTCACGCTCAATTCAACGCGATGGCCTGCCAATAATGCACCGCTATGAGCTAGATCCCCTTGACGTGGTTTCACATACACTCGTGGCACCAGCACCTCTTGCCTTGTCCCATCCGGTAACGTTACTGTCTGCGCCTCTAACCAAACGATATCACTGGTTAAGCGCGACACCTGTGCCGCGGTTAACGCAATCCCTGGCGTTAACTGATGCGCCTTGGCAAAGGTCACGCCCTGCTGCATCAATGCTTTAAACTGCGCTTCGTCATTTTCATAACCGTCTAAAAAGCGCTGACCCGTCAATTGCAGAATTTGTTCATTTAACAATCGCTGCTCGTAGTAACCGTCGCCTAAACGTTTCATCATTCGCGCAGGGTCCGTCGCCAATGCCTGTAACATGTAGTCACTGCTTAGCCATTGGCGATGGTTTGTAAAGGCGGGATCGGTTTCAACTAAATAACTGCCATGTTGAGCATTCACGCGATAAAGACTCGAGTTTGGCAAATGTACTCGTAGCATCTCGCTAAGCGTGCCACCGATGGTTTGAACTTCACCGAGCTCACCTTGGAAACTCAATCGATCCTCCCAAGGCGCTTGATTCGCATCAGGCGCTGGCAGGCGCTCCAAGGAAGGTGCACCAATAGCCTCCGCATTACCCGCAACAACAGTCGATTGTTGCGCTCTCGTTACCACCTCAGCTTGCCTTGCTAAAGGAGTAGGGGTCTCTTTCTGCGTATCAACCCGAGTAAATGCCTGATAGACAGAAACGGGAAGATCAATGGTTTGTACTTCGATGGCTTCAAAAGGTACTATTGGGCCATACTCCCGTTGATGATAACGTCTGAAGCCTCCACGCCAGCGTTCCCAAGCATAACGACTGTTACCTTTATCCTCTATCGTCCGCAGCCCTTTTGCATCAATTTGCTCAATCTCACGCGCATTGACCTTTAAAGCCTGACCGGCCACAATGCGGCTTTTATCATTGCTCAGACGATCGGCATTAATCGTTAAATTACCGCCTGCAATCAAATCCCCAGGCCGCGATGTCACAATCTGGTCCTCAAACACCCTTCGCGTAATCCAGTATTCCGTATAGCGATGCCTAAATTGATGTTGGTACTGCTGATTATAGGAATTAAGTGCGTCATTTAAGGCATGCCAACGTTGACCATCAGTGGCCATCCATGCCTGATAGGCCTGCTCATACTCGGCCTGCTTGTGCTCATGGGTAGACAGCGCTTCTCGGTAAGCATTCCAAGTCTGCTGCGCACTACGACACGTTCTGCGATCATCAGTATCAAAAATAAAAGCGCAACTTGTCGGTTCAGCAACGGTTGGTGCAGAGGGCACCTGTGGTGCGACCGGTTCAGGCACAATACCTGGGGTAATACCGAAATAAGTCCACGCTGGGTTATCGGGCCCATATTTATCAAAATTAGTGAGTTGTGTCGATAAAAAGCAAGTCGCCCCAAAGCGTGGCATGCACGTATTTTTTATCGACCACAACGGCGTCTCACCGGGTATCAACTGCGCATAATCTTCTGGGCCCTTGCTGACAAATTCCGACGCACGACGACTCCATTTACGCTCTTTCAAATCCTTCTTATTCACACGTGTGTCATAGCTATTTGAATCGTGCACGATAAAGTCCATGCGTTCAGGCGTAGCCACTTCGACTCTTTCCAATGCAAATTGAGGATTTTCATTTGCAATCGTCTGCGCATTCAGCTGCATGTCCCCCACCGACTCAATCGTGGCGCCACGATTGAGGAGAAGGCGAGCTTGACCTTCTGCCTGCTGTTGATCATTTAAACGGCGACCAATCGCTAACTCACCCCCACTAAATATCAACCCCTCTGCTTGGTTTTGAAGCGTTTGCACACCGATATCCACCCGCTCACGACCGGCAATCACCGCCGCCTTCGTGGTGCCATCAGTTTGTTTTTCTTCGCGGTTAACTAAGGTCGTTGCTTGTAGTGCCACCATATCACCATAGAGGCGACCGCTACCAATATTATCGATAATGCCAGTGGCCGTCACTCTCGTCAGACCGTGGCTATTTATTAAGCCGCGATTGACCACATCCCCGTCATTGGCAATCACGCTAACCGCCGTCTCACCCAGCAGCTCGCCACTCGCCGTATTATCAATGCGCGCTGCTTGAGCCGTTAAGGTCTGTGCGCTATACACCGTGTCGCGATTCGTAAATTGCCCTAGCGTAGTCAACGATAAATCACCACCCGCTTGTAGGCCACCCGTGTTCGTCAAACTCTCTACCACATCCAAACGCAAGTCGCCCGGCGTCTCCAATCGCGCCTTACTTTGTAGATCACGCGCAACCAAGGTCGTTCCCACAGTCCCTTGAATGATGCCAGTCGCATCTTGCGCGATCACTAAACGACGTTGTGTTGGGGTGTGTGCGGGGTCACGAATTGTCACTGTGTTGGCAGCCAAGATTTCTCCGCCCTCATTCTTCAAGTGGCGACTGGCTTGAATCCGTACATCACGCTTGGCGTGAATCTGGCCCTGCTGATTGTCTACATGAGCCGTTACCACATCAATCGTCTGTTTGGCAACCAATACGCCGTGTTGATTATTGAGTTGAGCATTATCCCTCAGTCGCAAATCGGCTCCTGCTGACACCTGACCACCCTGATTATTTACCGTGGTCGCCTGCAAATGAACGTGCTCATCGGCGACAATCAGTCCCGATTGATTGTGAAGCCTTTGAGCTCCCTGCACGCTAAGACCATTTTGAGCAGATAAGGTACCCCCTTGATTATCCACCAATGCGGAGCTCAACTGCAGCTGTTCCTCCGCTAACAGCGTGCCCTCTTGGTTTCGAATGGCCTCTCGCGCTGTCACCGTCAAATCCTCAGCCGCCACCACATGACTTGCTTGATTGTTCACCGTCTGCGCTTGGATCTGGACCGATTGCTCCCCCACCATCACACTGTCTCGATGATTAAAAGCTTGATTTGCGCTCACACGGATGGTGCCTGCCACAGAACTCGTCTCGGTTACGTCAATCGCTTTCGCCTTCAACGTCAAGCTCTCATCGACTAGCCATTCGCTATGCGTCGCCTCTAAACGCTCCCCGGCATGGAATTCCACGTTCTTAGCCTGCGCTTGAAGCCCATGGAGGCGTAACTGTGTCTCAGCATGATGCCTCAACTGCTCCCCCGCTTGGAGCTGGCTCGTTTCTAAGCTCAGACTGCCGTCCGACAGCAAATCAACCGTATCCTGTCCTGACACCACCGTGTCGTGTAAATTAAGCGCATGATCAGCCGTCACACGCACCGACTTGCCAAGCAGCTGAGACTCTTGATGATGCATCTCCGTTGCGTCCATCACTAGACGGTCTTCTGCTGAAAAAAGCGTGCCTTGCGTCTGTCCCGTCGTCGTCCGAACGGTCAGTGCCTGCCCTGCTGACCATACACCTTGTTTCGTCTCCAGCGCACCGTCAAGCGTTACCAGCGCATCGCCTTTAGCACTGAGCGTGGCATTGCTCGCTGTCAACTGCCCAGCCTGCAAGCGCATGTCCTGATGACTCAGTAACTGCGCACCATCCGCCTGCACCGTTTGTGCCACCTGCAAATTCAAACTGCCCTGCGTTAAAAACAAGCCCTCTTGAGCCGCTAAAGAACCCGCCTCAATAGTAGCCGCCCCATCAGCCACTAACCGTCCAGCCTGATGCTGCAAACCGCCAAGCGCCTTGACCACCAAATCCCCTTGGGAACCAAGTAGTCCACTGGTATTATCCAGTTCTGTTTCAATGTCGACAGTCAACCCTCCTGCGCCTGCCGCTGAGATTATCCCTTGATTGGAATGTAAACGTTGCGCTGTCACGTGCATCGCTTGTTCTGCGAGTAACTGACCCTCACTATTATCCACATCGCCCGTCGTTGAAATACGTAAATCAGACGACGTGCTGATACTCCCTTGACGATTATCAAGTTTCTGAGCAGCAAGTGTGATTGTATTAGGGGAGTAGAGACGCCCTTGACTGTTATCAATTTGACGACTTGTTAATTTTAAATTTTCAACCTCAATCTTGCCGCGGTTCTGCCAATGCGTTCCAGATGTCTGAAGCGAGGCGACCCGAATGTCGCCGTGATTACTAAAGTCCTGATTCACCGCCAGATGGATATCCCCATTCGCTAAAAGCTGCCCACTTTCATTGCTCAGCATGCCTTTAATTTCGATCACACCGCTGGCTAAACTTGGTAGTTTCTTTTGTTCAAACTGAGATGTGCCCGCTGTCTTAGTGTCACTTGAGGGTGTAACGGCAACAGTTGAGCCGGTGTCAGAAACAGCGCCATGAGAAAGCGTTTGCTCGTCAGCAAGCTGTCTTGTCGTGCCTAACTCACCGCGTTGATTCAATTGCCCAGAGGAAATCGTCAGACCTTGTGTGCCACTTTGCTCGATGGACGATTGTCGATTAAATAGCTCTTGGGCTTGAATATCCAAACGCGCAGCAACCACCTTGGCGTTATCAGTATTTGTCAATTGCTCAGTGTGCAGTCTTAGCTCATGACGCGCTGTGATTAAACCACTGTTATTTTTAATACGGCCCGCTTTTAAATTAACAGCCTGTGCCGCCATCGTGCCATGGTTTTCAATCGTTTGGCTCGCAACTTGTAACGCGGCAGATGGGTGACCCTCTGATCCAGCAGTGGCAACCATCTCCCCGCGATTTGTTAATTGCCCATCCGCACTTAATTGCAATTTCCCTTGACCAGCAAATAACTGCCCTGAGTTATTAACCCCGACCCCCTTGTCATTACTCACTAATACAATTGAATTAGCATACATGCCGCCTAAATGGCCAACATCAATTGCAATGCTCGCCTTGTCGGCGGAGCGCGCTTGCTGGTTTGCCTCATTGGTATTGAGTGATTGCTGGGCGCTGTTTACTTGATGTGCTAAGGTTACCGACTGATTAAGATCAGACCCACTAAAGCTTACCGTTTGTGTACCCGTTGAGACACTTAGGTCATTAGCCCAAATACCACCTTGTATATCAGCGGTCTTGGCAATGAGTTGCGTATAATTGGCGTCCTTGCTATTAAGCCCATCAGCGCCAATCTGTACCGTGCCCTGAGTAACTGACATCCCAGTCAATTGGCCTTGTGCGTTTAATTGCACTTGGCCTGTGGCTAGGGTGACGCCCTGTGCGTTAATAAAGCCTGCGCCATTGACTGCAATGCCTGCTGGGTTAGCAATCACCACCTCGGCGCGACGACCCGCCACCTCGGTAAACCCATGTAAGTGGCTCGGCTCTCGACTATTGACCTGATTCACAATCACCTTGGCTTCACCACGCGCCAAATGTGGGTTACCCTGAACCCAACCGGCCAACTGGGTTGATACCGCTTGGCGACTATTATTTAAAATAACCCCTTGGCGCGCAATATCAAACTGACTGTACTGGTTAACCGACACCCCGGCCTTCGTGGGGGTCTGAATATTGACTTGTGGCAGACCATTTGCTGTTTGCAAAATTGTCGCTTGCTGATGCTTTGCCGCTGACTTATCCGCACGAATCTGGGCTAGCGCCTCGTGACTCATTGAGACAGCACTTAGGGCCAATAAGACACTAAATGTCAGTGCTCTAACCGGAACATACGTACAAATGGGTAACGTTGGCTTCGAACCTTGTTCTCTTGATGCCTTACCGTTGCGGCTGGCAATATCGCTCACCACCATTAATTGACCACGTGTTTTATTAAAAATAATGTGATAAAAAGACTGATTCATATGTATCTTGTTACGCCGTCAATTCAAACCGCGCCATTCTATTAAGTGAGATTAATACACTGTCTAATAAGAAAAATTTAAGCTAAATCCAATCACTACACGCTTCGTTTTAAAGCCTGACGGTTTTTTAATCGGTGTACCGACAAAGAAGTCGTAGTACCCTTGCGGGTTGCTATGAGGTGATGAGCCAAAAGTCAGCTGCCCACGTAAACCAATCACTGCCCCTGCCAAGGTTTGTCCTAGTAAGTAAGATGATGATGGGCCACTTACTCGACCCACGTCGGCGCCCACATAGACTTGATGATTGGGTCGATATTGCCAAGCCACGTCATTACGCCAATACCAACCGCGCTCAGCCATCAAATACAGCTCTCCATCAAAGCCGCGTACGCTATAACGCCCCCCGATCGCCAATTGATCTTGAGTAACGAGTGGGCTCTTATGCCACTGCGCATGGACACGACTATCCCAGACTAAACTTTCTTGACCCAAAGTGAATGGCATAGACCAATTCACGTCGGCGGTTAGCACACGCATGCGTGAGGTGCCTTCACCAAACAAGTGCTCAGCAGGCTGCTCACTATTGAATATGCCCGTGCCTCGACGGTAGGACAAATCAAGCCCTAAGGTATTGGCTCCTATGAATTCCTTATGAGAAACCGATGCTTGCCACCCGCCCATTTTTTTGCGTTGCACATCAATTTCGGCATCCGCAATGTAATTATTTGAACGACGTTGCCATAACTTAAAACTAGCTTGCGTTTTACGTCGTTGATCTCGGTATAAGGTGCGACTCACACCTAATTCACGATTTAAACTGCGTCCGTTATAGTCATAATGCTCATAAGCGCCAGCCACCGCCTGATGGTATCGATAGTAACTTTGATTATAAAAAAACTGCCAATAACCCCAAGGTATCGAGTAATGCAAAGAGTAACTGTCAGTTCGCCCTTTAGTTCGATGACCATCGTCATCACGAAGGCTCAACCTATCACCTAGGCTACGGTTATATGACACATAAAACAAATCACTTAAACCCAAGAGACCATCGCCTGAGAAAGTGGTGGTGCCTATATAACGTCCAGTCTGTCGACTACCCGAATTATCAAAGCCCATACTGAGTCGAAATGGCACATGACGCTGCTGCCAATCCACATGCACATCACTGTACTGCGCCCTGTCTGCCGCTTCGATCCGTATGGATGTTTGCGCTGTAGGTAGACGTCGATAATTTTCTAGGCCTTGCTCAATATCGCGTAAATTAAACACCTCGCCGCGTCGGACTGGCATCTCATTTTGCAGCCATCGCATACGAGCATGTCCAAACCCTTGCGCACCGTCAGGACTAAGAATAACCTCCCCCACATAACCTGGGATAAGTGTTAGTCTTAGATGCCCCTGACTTAAGTCTTGCGCTTCAAGCACCACACGACTTGTGGTATAGCCACGATCAATTAAGGCATTTTGCGCATAGACACTTAAGAGCTCAATACCTTGAACGCCAACACATTGCCCCTCTTTAAACCCTGCGCGAGTTATTGCAGCCTCTAAAGCAAATTGAAAACGACTGGCCTCTTGGCCCTCCAAACTTAAGTTCTTGATCGGAAAGCATGGCGATTCCTCACCGATCGCTGCCAAGGTACGGAAAGACGGCTCCTCTAACTCAGGACCGACTAAACGCACATCGTCTTGGGATTGACGTGTTGCCTGCTGCAACGCCTCGCGTTGTTGCTGACGTTGCTCTTCAAATTGAGCCTCATTTGGGGAGGACACAACAGAACCAGATTGCGCCAAAGCGTTCGACATAAAAAAAGCCGACAGCCCAGCGACTATCGACCCACGTAAGAACAGAGAACTAACGACAACCAACGGATTTTCCTTATTCACTTAACGGGCTTAAATTAAGCAAACATCATAGACAAGTAATATGTAAAACTTATTAAATGGCAAATGATAGCTGCGAAAACCAACTTAACTATTAAAAATGGCAAACTCAAGCCTTGCTCTCGCTCTAACCCTAAAGTATGAGTCAATAACATTGGTTTAAACACGCATTAATGGCGCATCTTTTACTTATGCAAATCAATAACTAAGCTATACCAAGGTTTAAATGCCATCTCTCATTTTATTGCCAACATGCAGCCTAAACCAATATTCTCTTTTTAATCTTATTATTGCTTACTGCAAAATGAGCACGTGCTTTATATGTTCAGTTCACTTATATTCAAGCCGTCTTAACCTGTCTCGCCACATAATTCGTCGGTCTATTTCCATGATAAATCCGACCCTGAGCATGCAAACGCCACCACGTCATAGCCGCCACTAAAATACCAAAGGTTTCAACCGCCCCCGCTGGCACCCACATAATCAAACCACCCCAGCCCTGATCCTGTACTGCTGAGATCGGAATAGCACGACCACAAATTTCAAACAAGGGATATAAATCGGTCGAGGTAAAAGCAATATAAGCACCTGCCACAATTTGCGGCGCCATGGTAAAAACAGGTGATAGCACACGCTCCAACGGTGACATCACCGCAGGACTACCAGGCAAGGTACGTTTTTGCCACCACCTACCCAAACTGCTTTTAGCCGTAATGACTGGTGGATGGTACGGCCGTCTATCCACAATCAAATTCCAATATAGAAGACCACTCACTACCACCGACCAGTTCATAAAACGATAGATATTGACATTTAACATCGAGTAAAACTGAATGGTCGGGAACAGCCAAATAATCACTAAAAAGACAAACAAAGAAGGGATAAAGAGTTTATGGGTGAGCCAATAGATCAACGCCTGACCAAAGGCGGTTTGATTAAAACGCTGAAGCTGTTGACGCATACCACGCGTCATGCCAGCGCGCATAACTTGACCTGGATAAGACAGCATAATCATCAGCGGCGCCAAGTGGTGTAATACCAAATGCTGCGCACGGTGAATAAAAAACACGCGCTCAGCATAGTAATCCACATGAGTATGCATCGAAAGATACAATAACACCCATCCCGACCAAAATAAAATCTGGCGAGATGCATTGATGGGCTTCCTGCGGCTTCCTATAAAAAACAAATAAGCCGAAAGCAAAAAACAAATAATTAAGGTCGGAGAAAATTCCCACGGCCTTAGCCAGTGAGCGAGTGTTAAGTTCATATTAAGAAGAAAAAGCGTTTACTACCATCTTTGTGATGTGAATGAGCGTTATAATGCTCCATCGATTTTACAACACAATACTAATTTCCGTAATATTATTAAGCAGTTATGCAGATTGGTCCTTGGCAACTCCCCAATAATGTCTTTGTTGCACCGATGGCAGGTGTAACCGACAGACCTTTTAGGCGTCTTTGTAAACGCCTAGGGGCTGGTCATGCTGTGTCAGAAATGGCCGCGAGCAATCCCGAGTTGTGGAATACCATTAAAACAGCCAGACGCTTAGATCACCGTGGCGAGGTCGATCCCATTGCAGTACAAATCCTCGGTGCTGATCCTGAGATGATGGCACAAGCCGCCGTTTTTAATATTGAAAAAGGCGCCAAAATCATTGATATCAATATGGGCTGCCCTGCTAAAAAGGTCTGTAAGGTTGCCACCGGCTCTGCCCTATTACGTGACGAGGCACTGGTAGCACGCATACTTGAGGCCGTGCTGAGTGCCTGTCAACCTTATGAGGTACCGGTGACACTTAAGATCCGCACCGGTTGGGATGCTCAAAGCATTAATGCACCGACAATTGCCAAACTCGCCGAAAGCATCGGCATCAGCGCATTAACCATTCATGGTCGCACACGCTGTGACTTTTACCAAGGTCAAGCAGAGTATAAAACCATCGCTGCAGTGAAAAAAATTGTCAAAATACCTATAATAGCTAATGGTGATATTGATAGCCCTCAAAAGGCTAAGCAAGTGCTAGACTATACGGGAGCGGATGCCATTATGATTGGCCGCGCAGCCCAAGGCAACCCATGGATCTTCAGAGAAATTGCCCATTACTTAAGTAGCGGCAACTTGCTACCGCCCCCTACGCTCAAGGAGATGAAGGAGGTGCTCTTAGCGCATCTTGAGGAGCATTATCATTTTTACGGTGCACATACCGGTGTGCGCACTGCACGTAAGCATATCGGCTGGTATTTAAGTCGTTTCTCCGGCAGTGACACCCTACGTCGCCATTTAAATACGATCGAGTCTTGTCAACAGCAGAGCCAGGTGTTGGCTGATTGGTTTGAGCAACAAGCTGAGCTTGAACTAAGTGCTTAAGCCTCGATCACTCCAATGGTCATAACAAATAATCAGCTAATAACAATAGATTTTTCATCATGAATAAGCAGACCCAGACCCCACCATTGCATGATTGCGTGCGCGCTCATTTGGAGGCTTATTTCAACACCTTAGGAGACGAGGCGGAAGCCAGTCAGATCTGGAATATGGTCATGCAGTGCGTTGAAAAAGCCACGCTCGAAATGGTGATGGAAAAAAGCCAGTTTAACCAATCCAAAGCAGCGGAGATGTTAGGCATTACGCGCAACACCTTACGCAAAAAACTTCTTACCTACGACATTATTAATTAAACGACTATGAAACAAATCACTGCACTTCTTTCGGTATCCGACAAAACAGGTATTGTTGATTTCGCCAAAGCGTTAGCGGCACGGGGCGTAAAGCTTTTATCCACTGGCGGTACCGCCAAGCTCCTCAAGGACGAGGGACTACGCGTGACTGAAGTGGCCGAGTACACCAACTCGCCCGAGATTTTGGACGGTCGCGTCAAGACTTTACACCCTAAGGTTCACGGCGGTTTATTGGCACGTCGTGATGATGAAAATCATCTACGTACCATTGCCGAGCATGGGATTGATACCATCGATCTCTTGGTGGTAAATTTATATCCTTTCCAGCAGACCATTGCCAAAGCTGACTGCACCTTTGCTGATGCGGTGGAAAATATTGATATCGGTGGCCCCGCCATGCTACGTGCGGCAGCGAAGAACCACGGCACAGAAAAAGGCGGCGTCACAGTGATTATCGATCCTAGTGACTATGCTGAGGTGTTGGAGGAATTAGACCAAAAGGGCGAGACTTCCTATGCTTTACGCTTACGCTTAGCGACCAAGGTTTATGCCCATACCGCTGCCTATGACGGCGCCATCGCAGCCTACCTTAGCAGCTTAGAAGCGGCTGAACCGGCACAACATGAGACCCCAGCGCAAAGCACATGGCCGGGTATTATCACGGTGCAAATGAAGCAGCAACAAGCCATGCGCTACGGTGAGAATCCACATCAAAGCGCTGCTTTCTACATCGACACGAATACCCGCGCCGCCGGACTACTGAGTACGTACAAGCAGCATCAGGGTAAAGAGCTTTCTTATAATAATATCGCCGATGCCGACGCTGCTTGGGAATGTGTACGCTCCTTTAAAGTACCCGCTTGTGTGATTGTTAAGCACGCTAACCCTTGTGGTGTGGCAATGGCCGAGGGTCCTTTACAAGCCTATCAAAAAGCCTTTAAAACCGACCCGACTTCTGCCTTTGGCGGCATTATCGCCTTTAACCGTGAGGTTGATTTAGCGACGGCCCAAGCGGTGAGTGAGCAATTCTTGGAGGTTTTATTAGCGCCCGCATATAGCAAGGATGCCTTAGCATTTTTAGCGAATAAGAAAAATGTGCGCGTCTTGGAAATCCCTGCCGGCGACGGTCGCAACGCCTTTGATGCAAAACGTGTGGGCGGTGGTTGGTTAATTCAAGATCCGGATTTAACCCCTCTAGATCCAACCCAAATTGAAGTGGTCACCAAAAAACAACCGACTGAGAAGCAGATGAAGGATCTGTTATTTGCGTGGCAGGTAGCTCATTTTGTGAAGTCGAATGCCATTGTCTTCTGCGCTGATGGTATGACCATGGGCGTAGGTGCCGGTCAAATGAGCCGCTTAGACTCATCACGTATTGCAGCGATTAAAGCAGACGCTAATGGTTTAAGCTTAAAGGACACGGCGGTTGCGTCGGATGCTTTCTTCCCCTTCCGTGACGGTTTGGATGTGGTGGTTGAGGCCGGTGCCAATTGCGTGATTCAGCCGGGCGGTAGTATTCGTGATGATGAAGTCATCGCAGCCGCAGATGAGCATGGGATTGCCATGGTCTTTACCAAAATGCGTCACTTCCGCCACTAAGCAGCAGGGCAGAGGATGGTTAAAACTCAATGAGAATTTTGGGCGTTGACCCGGGACTTCGTAAAACCGGCTTTGGCATTATTGACTACCAGGATGCTAAGCTCAGTTATGTGGCGAGCGGCACCATTGTGGTGCCCACCGAAGCTGCACTTTACGAAAGACTACGGGCTATTGGCGACCACTTAGTTGAGGTGATTGACACTTACCAGCCCGATGTGGCGGTTATTGAAAAGGTCTTTCTCAACACCAATCCTCAATCCACCCTCTTACTCGGACACGCCCGCGGTGCAGCCATGCTGAGCCTAGCGCAAAAGGGCTTAGCCGTGTCCGAGTACACCGCATTACAAATTAAAAAGGCCGTGGTCGGTCGTGGTCATGCTCACAAGGAGCAAGTTCAAGCCATGGTGCAGTATATTCTAAAACTATCGGCACAACCTGCCCCCGACCCCGCCGATGCCTTGGCTTGTGCCATTTGCCACGCCCATGCGGGCGCACTCTCGCACACATTACAAGCACATAAAAAAAGCTCGTTAACCGTTAAACACCGTATTCGTCACGGTCGTTTAATAGGCTAGTTCGAGACTCGGAGTACGATATGATTGGTCGTTTACGCGGCAAAGTGATTGAAAAATCCCCTCCCCTGATTTGCGTTGATGTCAATGGCATTGGCTACGATGTCTTTGTGCCAATGAATAATCTGTACGATTTACCGGCGCTAGGCGAAGAGATTGAACTTTACACCCATTTTGTGGTGCGAGAAGATGCGCAACAACTGTATGGCTTTTTGCAGGACGCCGAGCGTCAAACCTTTAGAACCCTAATTAAAATTAGCGGTATTGGTCCACGCACGGGCTTAGCGATTTTATCTGGGATCAGTGCTGAGCAATTAGCGATTGCAGTGGCTGAGGATGATCTGTCTTTACTCTGTAAAATACCGGGTATCGGTAAAAAAACCGCTGAGCGCATGGTCTTGGAATTACGTGGTAAATTAGGTGCATTACCTTCAGCCACAGCGACTAATAGCCCAGCACAACAACGGCAGGACATTGCCAATGCCCTGATGGCACTGGGTTACTCCGAGCGCGAATTACACAAGGTGTTGCAAGCACTAGCGCCTGAGATTGAAGTTGCCGAAGGTATCCGACAAGCGCTAAAGCTTTTGTCCAAGTAATTGATCGATAGGGTGATTATGGCGATATTTTCCGATAATTTAAGCACGCAAACAGAGGCTGATACACGTCTAGTCTCAGGCCATGCCGCCTCCGGTGCGGAGGAATCGGTGGAGCGTGCCCTACGGCCTAAGCGCCTAGCCGATTACACTGGTCAGACACGTGCCCGTGAACAGTTGGAAATCTTTATTGAAGCCACTAAGCGACGCGGTGAGTCACTTGATCACGTGCTACTATTTGGCCCGCCCGGCTTGGGAAAAACCACCTTAGCCCATATTATTGCGCATGAGATGGGCTCGCAAATGCATCAGACCTCAGGGCCGGTGCTGGAGCGTGCTGGCGACCTTGCCGCCCTGCTGACCAATCTCAATAAAAACGATGTGCTGTTTATTGATGAAATTCATCGTCTTTCGCCAGTGGTTGAGGAGATTCTCTACCCGGCGATGGAGGACTTTCAGATTGATATTTTAATCGGTGAAGGTCCAGCGGCACGCAGTGTCAAAATCGATCTGCAGCCCTTTACCCTGGTCGGCGCCACCACACGAGCCGGTATGCTGACCAATCCGCTACGCGATCGTTTCGGTATTACACAACGTTTGGAGTTTTATACCAGCCAGGAGCTACAGCAGATTATCACGCGCAGTGCCCATTTACTCAATGCCGCCATCGCACCTGAAGGAAGTTTGGAAATTGCCAAGCGGGCGCGGGGCACACCACGTATTGCCAATCGTCTCTTAAGACGTATCCGTGATTATGCGGATATTCGCAATAACGGTCTCATTGATGCAGCCACCGCCAGCGCCGGCTTAGCTATGTTAGAAGTGGATCCCGAGGGTCTGGATCTGATGGATAGAAAGCTCCTAGAAACCATCATTCATAAGTTTAACGGCGGCCCGGTCGGGGTGGATAACCTGGCCGCAGCCATTGGCGAAGAGCGCGATACCATTGAGGATGTGATTGAGCCCTATTTAATTCAAAATGGCTATTTACAACGCACCACTCGTGGTCGTATTGCTACCGCCATTGCCTGGCAGCACCTGGGCTTAAAAGCACCAAGCACCCTCGGCGCAGCGGATGATGAGGCACCAAGCCTATTTTAAGAGGGCTAAAATTGCCTCACCGTACTGACTGATTTTCTTATCACCAATACCTTCAATTTGGGCTAAATCGGCTTGCGTTTGAGGCTGCTTCATCACGATCTGATAGAGTGTAATGTCTTTAAAGATAACGTAGGCCGGCACCCCATTACTTTTCGCTTCTTGTAAGCGCCATGTTTTTAATGCCTCAAATAGCCTTGTCTCAGCCGGCCCTAAATCAAATAGCGGTCTATTCTGAACCGGCATTTGATTATTGGAATATGCTTTACTGAGTGGCGGGATTTTTCTTAGCCAAATCTTCTTCTTGGCAAACAATAAATCCTCACTTTTTTTAGTTAAGCTATAGGTATTTCTAAAGCCTTCAGAGTGCATATCCAAATAGGCTGCAGCTAGCAACTGACGAATCAGCCCACGCCATTGAGCCTCATCCAATTCACGGCCAATGCCAAAGACAGTTAGGGCATCATGCCCTTGCTGCATCACACGAGCGGTCTTTTTACCATGCAGAATATCCACCAAATGCTTCGCCCCGCTATACTCCCCATACTCATGCTGCAATCGGTAAATGGTTGATAACAACTTTTGAGCAGCAACCGTCGCATCCCACAAGACCGGTGGCTCTAAACAAATATCACAATTACCGCAAGCTGCAGCCGTCTCACCAAAATAGGCTAATAAACGCTGACGCCGACAAGACGTGGCCTCACAAAAAGCCAACATAGCATTTAAGGCATCCATAGATCGCTGCTTAAACGCCGCATCCCCTTGAGAAGACTCAATTAATTTACGTTGCTGCATCACGTCTTGTAAGCCGTAGGCTAACCAAGCCGTGGCTGGCAAGCCATCACGCCCAGCGCGCCCGGTTTCTTGATAATAGGCCTCAATCGAGCGGGGCATGTCGATATGCGCAACAAAACGCACATCCGGCTTATTAATCCCCATACCAAAGGCAATGGTTGACACCATCACCACGCCGTCTTCTTGTTGGAAGATGCGCTGATTTTCATAACGCACTTCAGCGCTCAGACCCGCATGATACGGTAAGGCTCGGATACCAGCTTGCTTTAAAAATGCGGCCACTGCTTCACTTTTCTGGCGCGATAGGCAGTACACAATGCCCGATTCACCGGCATGCCGCTGATTGATAAAGCTGAGTAACTGCTGCCTTTCTTTCGTTTTTTCTACCAGCTCGTAACGAATATTGGGGCGGTCAAAACTGCTAATAAACTGCTTCGCACCTTGTAATTGCAAGCGCTCAACAATTTCCTGACGCGTTAACTCCGTGGCGGTGGCTGTTAAAGCGACTCTCGGTGTGCTAGGCCAACGTGCAGGCAAAATCGACAAGTCCAAATACGCTGGTCGAAAATCATGGCCCCATTGCGATACGCAATGCGCTTCATCAATCGCAAAGAGCGCGATTTGCAAACTATCGAGTAGACGTAAAAAACGTGGATTATCAAAACGCTCCGGGGCCACATATAAAAACTTAACCTCACCCCGAGCAACGGCCGCTTCCGCAGCACGCATTTCATCCCAGTCCATCCCCGCATGTAAACTGAGCGCTGACAAACCAAGCGCCCGTAAGCCATCAATCTGATCGTGCATCAAGGCCACCAAGGGCGATACCACCACCGCAACACCAGGTCGCAACAATGCAGGAATTTGGTAGCAAAGTGACTTACCAGCGCCTGTCGGCATTAAAATCAAGGCATCCTCACCTTGAGTTAGATGCGCTACAATCGCCTCCTGCTCACTACGAAATTCATCATAACCAAATACATGCCGCAACACTTCTTTGGCTGATAGCAAATCACCCTGCATTAATCATCTTTGATCGTCGTTTAGAAACATAGTAGTGTACCATTTCGCTTCACGCCTCAAGCAACGCAAGCGCACTTGCGGTAGGATATAATAATTCTTTGCTTTCACTGGATGTCTTATGCAAATTGGAATTGCCGGAGCCGGCTTAGCCGGACGTTTACTAGCCTATGCCTTATCGACACATGGCTATCAGGTAGCGGTTTTTGATCCAGCGCCTGACGCTCACGCACGGGTCGCTGCCGGTTGGACCGCTGCTGGGATGCTATGCCCCTTAGCAGAAATGGATACGGGTGATGATGATGTGTATGCCTTAGGTCAGCGCTCCTTAGCGATTTGGGCTGCGCTTGCCGAGCGCATGGACAATCGCATTGATCTACGTCTCAAAGGTAGTTTGATGCTTGCCCACCAGGGTGATGAGGGTGCCGCCGAGCAGATGATTCATTTATTACAGCGTAAGACGCCTAATCCAGAGGATACGCCCAGAGCCATCACGATCAAGGAGCTGAGGGACTTAGAGCCTGCCATTCAGGGTCCGGCGCATGCGTGGCTGCTACCGCAAGAGGGACAGGTTGACACGGGTCTAGCCATGCGTGCCTTATGCGCAGAGGCTAAGGACGTGAGCTGGCATTGGGGCGTGCAGGTGGATAGTTTACATCCGGGCGAGATAGTGGTGGGTGATAAACGGCATCATTTTGATTGGGTCTTTGATTGTCGTGGCGTTGGTGCCAGACGCTTGAAATACCCACACCCCACCGAGCTTTCCTGTCAAAATATACGTGGTGTGCGCGGTGAAATTTTTTGGGTGCAAGCGCCCGAGGTGGCGTTACATCGACCGCTGCGCCTATTGCATCCACGCTATCAGGTCTATATCGTACCGCGGCAAAACAATATTTTTGTGATTGGTGCGAGCTCCATTGAAAGCGAGGATCGATCACCGGTTTCTTTACGAACCACCGTGGAGCTCCTAGCCGCGGCACATAGTGTGTTACCTGGCTTAGCCGAGGCACGATTAGTTCACACTGAAACTAATTTACGCCCAGCCTTGGTGGATAACTTCCCACGCATTGAAACTGAGCAGGGTTTAAGTCGCATTAATGGTCTCTTCAGACATGGTTGGATGATTGCGCCTGCCATGATCGAGGATGCCCTCAATGCGGCTTTGGAGATACCCGTTTTAGCAACGCTTTAAGGTAGAGTTAAGCATGATTACGATAAAGATTAATGGAGAAGACAGACAGTTCCCAGCCGACATCACCTTGTCGCAAGTGGTCGAAGCATGGCAGCGTGAGACGGCGCAAGCGCTCGACCCCAGCTTAGTTGCGACCGCCGTCAATGAGGTGTTTGTGCCGCGTCAGCAGCGCACTGACTACATTTTAAAAGCACACGATGAAGTGTTTACCTTTTCACCGATCACTGGGGGCTAAGTCACGATGTCAACTACTTTTAACATTGGTGGCGTCAGCCTCAACAGTCGTTTTTTCTTAGGTACCGCACTCTACCCCTCGCCTGCTGTTTTAGCTCAGGCAATTGAGGCAGCCGAGACAGATGTAATTACCGTTGGACTTAAGCGTCAGTTACCAGCGGGTGCAAATCCTCTAACCCAAAGCACGACGGAGGGGGTGGATAATCCTTTTTTCCAGATTCTTAAGCAAAGCGGCAAGCACTTACTGCCAAATACCGCTGGCTGTAAAACTGCCCGTGAAGCCATTACCCTTGCCCATATGGCGCGTGAAATCTTTGAGACACATTGGATTAAGCTCGAAGTCATTGGTGATGACTACACCCTGCAGCCCGATCCGATTAACTTAATTGATGCAGCCGAGCAGCTAGTTAAGGACGGCTTTGAGGTCTTCCCCTACTGCACGGATGATTTAGTCACCTGCCGCCGATTATTGGATGTTGGTTGTAAGCTATTGATGCCATGGGGTGCGCCTATCGGCTCGGGTCAGGGCTTGACCAATCCTCATGCCTTACGCATTTTGCGCAACCGCTTACCCGATGTCCCGCTGATAGTAGATGCCGGTATCGGCTCCCCAGCGGATGCCGCCATCGCCATGCAAATGGGCTTTGATGGGGTACTACTGAATTCAGCCGTGGCCAAGGCGCATGATCCCGTCAAGATGGCGGAAGCCTTTAAACTGGCTGTGCGCTCTGGCCGTCTAGCCTATGAGGCTGGCATCATGTCCAAGCAGGATATGGCCTCACCAAGCACACCGGTCACTGGCAGACCCTTTTTGTTAGACTAGCGGATGCTAGCACATAAGTAAATTTAAGGCCCGAGCGACTTAACGCTACGGGCCTTAATTAAATGAAGCAATGACGCTTTAAGCTGCGTGGCGCCAATTACTTAGACGGGCACTTAGCAAAACGTAGATAAGGCAGGACCTTATTAAGCTCACCAAATTTTGCTTCAGCTTGTGAATCATCAAGGCTTAAAGCCACAATCACATCCTCACCCGGCTGCCAGTCAGCAGGCGTAGCAAGGGCCACACCATCTGTCGCCTGAATAGCGTCTAAGGCACGTAAAATTTCGCTAAAGTTACGACCAACAGACATTGGGTAGGTTAAGCTTAAACGAATCTTCTTATCAGGACCAATAATAAATACCGTACGTACGGTGGCACTATCGGCTGCCGTACGACCGTCAGGCAAATAAGCCTCTGCTGGCAGCATATCGTAAAGCTTTGCCACGTTTAGTGAGGTATCGTCAATAATCGGGAAGTTAGCAGGCACCTTGGCAAAGTGACTGATGTCATTTTTCCACTTCACATGCTCGTCAACACTATCCACCGACACACCGATCACCTTGGTGTTACGCTTTTCAAACTCAGCCGCTAATCTTGCAACAGCACCGAATTCAGTCGTACATACCGGGGTAAAATCCTTAGGGTGAGAGAAAATAATTGCGTAGCTGTCACCAATCCAATCGTGGAACTTAATTTCGCCCTCGGTGGTATCAGCAGTAAAATCTGGTGCGATATCGTTAATACGTAATGACATAAACACTCCTTCGTCTGGTAGATAATTCAATACAGCTTAAATAACATAACACATCAAGCCGTAAATAATTAGAATCGCCGATAACTCTGATAGACTTAATCAGCGAAGCGATAATTAAGATACTAACATAGTCACTCATTACCGCTAAATAAAAATATCTACCATTTATATAACGCATAGCTATTACTGATATCTATATACTTTTGCTTTGTTATAACCCGGATTTATATCAATGATCACGATTCTCAACATTACCCTGCCGCTTTTTCTACTGATCGGCGTAGGTTACGGTGCGGTTAAGTTAGGCTTTTTAAGCTTGGAAAATAATAAGGGGCTAGGCAGTTTTGTACTTAACTTTGCCTATCCTGCCTTGGTGTTTAATGCCATTTCTACCCTAGATATTAGCAGCGCCTTTTTATTTGACTATGTGTTTGTCTATGGTGGTATCACCATCTGCCTATACTGGGCCGGACTACTCATCAGCCTTAAAGTACTGGGTCGCACGGCGGTACAATCTGCGCTCAATGGCTTAGGGCTCATCTTTTGTAATACCGCTTTTTTAGGCTATCCGGTATTAGCGCAGGTCATCGGCTTAGAACAAGCCGCTATTTTTCTCAGCATGAACCTGCTTTTTGAAAATTTGTTGGGCGTACTACCCACCATTTTGCTCTGCGAACTATCGTCTGGTAAAAAGAAAAACCTCTTTAAATTATTTCTCACCGCACTTAAAAAAATCGTTAGCAGTCCACCCATTGTTGCCATTCTAAGTGGGATCATTTTCTCCCTCCTGGGTCTGGGCGTGGTAGAACCCGTCAGAAAAACACTTACGATGCTGAGTATTGCGGCAGCGCCTGTCGCACTTTTTGCCATTGGTGCCAATCTTAACGCCATTCGTTTCCGCTCCAGTATCAAAGCGGCGATTCCAATTTGCCTGGGCAAATTAGTGCTTTTCCCAGCGCTTATTTTTGCTGGCTTTACGCTTTATGGCGTCACCGATCATATCACCGTGATGTCAGGCGTATTGCTGGCCTCCGCGCCCGCTGCTACGCTCTATGCACTTATCGGGATGCAATACGGTGAGAGCCATACCTCGGGCCATTTGATCGTCATGACCTTTGCCTCATTCTTTAGCCTCAGTACGGTCTTAGTGCTGTGGAATTACTTCTACGGCTTCCCTAATGCACTCTAGTAGGCTCAGGCGTCCGTTCCCGGTTAAATTGTAACAAAAGGTTAACCCAGCCTTGAAAGAACAAAATTCGCCCATATAATTAGCACTCATTGGGGCAGAGTGCTAAAACTCTCCCGTTTTCATGAGTTTTATAATTAGTTATTTAAATTCTTTAAGGAGTTTCACATGGCATTACGTCCTTTACAAGACCGCGTAATCATCAAGCGTTTAGATAATGAGCGCACTACAGCCTCAGGTATTGTGATCCCTGAAACTGCCGCTGAAAAGCCTGATCAAGGTGAAGTAATTGCGGTTGGTGCTGGTAAAAAAGCTGATAACGGCTCCATTATCCCAATGGAAGTCAAAGTTGGCGATAAAGTACTTTTCAGCAAGTACACCGGTCAAACAGTGAAAGTTGATGGTGAAGATTTATTAGTCGTTCAAGAATCCGATATCTTGGCAATTATTGACTAATCATCGACGACAGATGCTCTGACGCTGGGTTAAGACTCAGCGAGTTTTTATAAAGAATTTTTAATCTATCCTGAGATATCAGGCTCGATCAATAAAAGGAAATTAAACATGGCTGCAAAGCAAGTATTTTTTGGTGATGATGCCCGTTCACGTATTGTTCGCGGCGTAAACATCCTCGCAGATGCTGTTAAAACAACCTTAGGCCCTAAGGGTCGTAACGTAGTACTTGAGCGCTCTTTCGGTGCCCCTACCGTAACCAAAGACGGTGTTTCTGTTGCTAAAGAAATCGAACTAAAAGACCGTTTCGAAAATATCGGTGCTCAATTAGTTAAAGAAGTTGCTTCTAAAACCTCTGACAGTGCTGGTGACGGTACTACCACTGCGACTGTATTAGCTCAAGCCATCGTACAAGAAGGTATTAAGTACGTTGCTGCTGGCATCAACCCAATGGATCTTAAGCGCGGTATCGACAAAGCCGTTGCAGTTGCGGTTCAGGAGCTTAAACAGCTTTCTAAGCCTTGCACTACCTCTAAGGAAATTGCCCAAGTTGGTTCTATTTCTGCTAACAGCGATACTTCTATCGGTGAAATCATCGCTAACGCCATGGACAAAGTGGGTAAAGAGGGTGTGATCACGGTTGAAGACGGTAAGTCTTTAGAAAATGAATTAGATGTGGTTGAGGGTATGCAGTTTGACCGCGGTTACCTCTCTCCATACTTCATCACGGCGCCTGAAAAGCAAGTGGCTGCACTAGATGAGCCTTTTGTTTTAATTTACGACAAAAAAATCAGCAATATCCGCGACTTATTGCCTATCCTAGAGCAAGTTGCCAAATCTAGCCGTCCGCTATTAATCATTGCTGAGGATGTTGAGGGCGAAGCTTTAGCTACCCTAGTAGTTAACAATATCCGCGGTATTCTTAAGACCACTGCAGTGAAGGCACCTGGCTTTGGTGATCGTCGTAAAGCCATGCTTGAAGATATCGCTATCTTAACTGGCGGTACCGTTATCTCTGAAGAAACTGGTATGTCTTTAGAAACAGCTACCATTGAGATGCTTGGTCAAGCGAAGCGCATCGAAGTGGCCAAAGAAAGCACGACCATTATTGACGGTGCCGGTGATGGCGCTAACATCCAAGCTCGTGTTAAGCAAATCCGCGCACAAATCGAAGAGTCTACTTCTGATTACGACCGCGAAAAATTACAAGAGCGTGTGGCTAAATTAGCCGGTGGTGTTGCTGTTATCCGCGTGGGTGCTGCCACTGAAGTTGAAATGAAAGAGAAAAAAGCACGTGTTGAGGATGCGTTACACGCAACTCGCGCAGCGGTTGAAGAAGGTATTGTGCCTGGTGGTGGTGTTGCGCTTATCCGCACCAAAGCCGCTGTCGCCGCACTTAAAGGTGACACGCCTGACCAAGACGCTGGTATCCGTTTAATTCTACGTGCCATCGAAGCACCTTTACGCACCATCATTGCTAACGCCGGTGAGGAAGAAAGTGTGGTTGTGAACGAGGTTATCAAAGGCGAAGGTAACTACGGCTATAACGCCTCTACCGACCAGTACGGTGACTTAGTTGAGCAAGGTGTACTTGACCCAACTAAAGTAACCCGCTCTGCATTACAAAACGCTGCTTCTGTGGCCGGTTTACTACTAACCTCTGAAGCTGCTGTTGCTGAGCTACCTCAGGAAAATCCTGCACCTGCAGCAATGCCTGATATGGGCGGTATGGGTGGTATGGGTGGCATGGGCTTCTAAGCTAGCCACTATCACATAGCATCGCTGCTTATAGCATAAAACGGCGCCTCAATCTACGAGGTGCCGTTTTTTATTTTTTATTTTTATTTTGCGCCTATCGCAAGCGTTAAAGAGCGGTTAGCCCTACAATAGGGGCAGCTGATTTGATTTAATGACTGCTCTTCTCTAATTGATTGTATGTATAAGTTTACTGATAAATTACAAAACGCTTGGGATAAACAAAACTCTTTACTGGTCGTAGGCTTAGATCCAGATCAGCAACGCATGCCAGAGTCCATTTTACAAAGCAAGACGCCCATCTTTGACTTTTGTAAGGGCATTATTGATGCGACCGCTCCATATGCCTGCGCCTTTAAACCACAAATTGCCTATTTTGCCTCACAGGGTGCAGAGATGGCCTTAACTCAGCTATGTCACTACATCAGCACCACCTACCCGGATCTGCCCATTCTCTTAGATTCCAAACGTGGTGATATCGGTACCACCGCTGATCATTACGCCAAGGAGGCGTTTGAGCGCTATCGCGCTGATGCGATTACGGTCAACCCCTACTTAGGCTTCGATTCAATTGAGCCCTATTTAGCATGGGAAGATAAGGGGGTGATTATTCTATGTCGCACATCCAATCAGGGTGGCTCGGATTTCCAGTTTTTTGAATCAGCAGACGGTACCCCGCTTTATCTTGAAGTCGCTAAAACGGTTGCTGACAAATGGAATTATTCCGGTCAATGTGCGCTGGTGGTGGGCGCCACCTTCCCTGAGGAAATCGCCAAGGTACGTCAATGTGTCGGTGATGAGATGCCGCTATTAGTGCCGGGTATTGGTGCTCAGGGTGGTGATATTGAAGCCACGGTGATGGCGGGCGCCAACAGCAAGGGGCAAGGACTACTAATCAACTCCGCCCGTGCAATTCTCTATGCCAGCTCAGATATTGATTGGCAAGAAGCGGCAGCAGCAGAAGCAAAGGCCACACGTGATGCGATTAATGCCGTCCGCGAGCAGTTTTTAGCGCAACAAGCATAAAACCGCTAGTGCGTCGAGCCGTCAGCCATTAACTGGCGCTAGACGGCTTAAGTACATTAATTAACTGATCAATAATAAAATAGCAACTTTGTAAGCGCACCTCAGTACGATCACCCTCAAAATAACGGGTATAAGGCAGGGTCACAATGCCCTCACTCGTGCGCTTAGCCAACGCAAAGCACACCATCCCCACGGGCTTCGCCTCGGTGCCCCCACCCGGTCCAGCAACCCCAGTCACGCTCACCGCAAGGGCGGAAGTAGGTACATTAAATAAGACGCCTTCAGCCATTTGTATTGCCACTTCTTCACTCACAGCGCCATGCTTTTCAAGGGTATTAGCAGCCACATCTAACATCGCCATTTTTGCGTCATTACTATAGGTCACAAAACCACGATCAAACCACTGGCTTGAACCTGGGGTCATGGTAATAATGCCACTGAGCAGACCGCCGGTACACGACTCCGCAGTACTTAATAAAACACCATGATGCTGCAAATACTCGCCTAAACGCGCTGACTGCTCGGCAAACTCATAAAAAACATCCTTCATTAGCCTATTATCACTCCCATCAAACGGACTATCACCGCCACAGAAAACAGCACATAGAGGGAAGCGACGATATCATCCCACATGACGCCGAAACCATTTTGTAAACGCTCATCAAAGTACTTAATTGGCCAAGGTTTTAATATATCAAACACCCTAAATAGTACAAAATAAATCAAATACCACGAAGGTGAGTCGGCAATGGGCGTGGTGATAAAAAGCACCAACCAAAAAGCCACCCATTCATCCCAGACAATCCCGCTATGGTCGACCACACCCAACTCAGCGCAGACCTTTTGAGTGCAGTAAATACCATATAAAAAGCAAAGTAATAAAAAGCCACCCATCAGCCAGTCATTACTCAACACATGGGATAAAGGTAACCATAAAAATAAAGCTAATACCGTGCCCCACGTCCCCGGTGCGGGTCGAATCAATCCGGAACCAAAGCCAAAGGCTAAAAAACGGTGTGGACTCTTAAAGATCCAAGAAAGACTCGGCTGAATTGCCTTATCTAGAGAAATACTTTGATCGTTCATAAAAAATAAGGTTATGGAAAGTGATTAAAGCCCTGAGGCAAATTTTCTACCACTTGCCCTGCCGCGTCAAGCAATATCAACTCCCTCGCTGCAGTAATTTGTCCTATTCGCTGCACTGCGGTACCAGCTTGCAAGCCACATTGCTCAATCTGTCTGCGATAATCGGGCGCAGCGCTAAAGCATAGCTGATACTCATCGCCCCCGGCCAACACTGCCTCCAGAGCATGCTTTGCCTCTACCGCCTGCAAGGCTGGATGCATCGGCAACTGCTCAGCATGAACAATGGCGCCAAGTTGAGAGACTGTCAATAGATGTGATAAATCCTGCAATAGGCCATCGGAGATATCAATCATGGCATGCACATAAGGCCTTAATAATTGGCCCAAGTGGACTTGTGGCTCTGGCTGTTCTAAACGCAGCCGCGTGGCAGCCAGCAGTGCCAGCTCCTGCTCGCTAAGACTTGCTTGCTGCTGCTTTAATAATAGCCCTAAGGCGATGTTAGGTGCACCTAAGTCGCCACTCACCCAGATATCATCACCGATCTGGGCATTGGCGCGTAAAGGTAAGGGTTGCTGCGCCAAGCCAAGCGCTGTGACACTAATAAATATACCGGCATCACTGCGGGTAGTATCACCGCCCACTAAAGCGCAATCATAACGCTCGGCAAGACGGTTAAACCCTCGGCTAAAGGCCTCCAACCACGGCGCATCTGCCCGCGGCAAGGCCAAGCCTAATAGACAAGCAATGGGCTTAGCAGCCATGGCAGCAATATCGGAAAGATTAACCGCTAAGGCTTTGTGACCCAATAAAAAAGGGTCGACATCTGAAAAAAAATGTCTACCCTCAATTAACACATCCTTGCAGATGACCAGTTCGCCCTGCGGTGGCTGCAACACCGCACAATCATCGCCAACACCCACATAGGAAGCACTCTTTGCGATCGAGGCCGTGCTATGGCTAAAGTATTGGCGAATTAAAGCGAACTCATCCACTAGCGACCGCCCTCTACCTCGACCGCTCGTAACACCGCTGCTAATTTGTCTAGCACCCCGTTAACGAACTTAAAGCCGTCAGTGCCGCCAAACTCCTTGGTCATCTCTACCGCTTCATTAATCACGACGCGGTATGGCACATCCAAGCAATTCTTAAACTCATAAGTGGCAATCATTAACACACTATACTCAATCGGCGAGAGATCCTTGAGCGGGCGATCTAGATACGGTTCAATATCCGCCTGCAAGGCACTGTGCTCTTGCACGACACCATGCAATAAGCGCTCGAGTAATTCCTGATCGGCCTTTTCATAGCCCTCTAGATCTCTAAGATTGGCCTCGATGAGACCAATCTCAGCACCATCGCCAGCAATAAAATAACCGTACAAGCCCTGCAAGGCTAACTCTCGCGCACGACGCCGTGCGCTTTTTTTAATACTCAACTTGATCCCTTCTACTTGTTATCGTCTTCGTCCGCCTCATCGTCGTCGAAGTCTTCATCCTCAAAATCATCCTCATCGTCGGCCTCTACCTCGGGCGCTAAATAACCGACAAGATTTGCCATTTCAATCGCCACTACCGCACAATCGATACCCTTTTGCGCAGCACGCTCTTGAGCTTGCTCCTCATCTTCCGTGGTCAGAATGCCGTTAGCAATCGGAATACCCGTATCTAAAGCCACCCGAGTAATGGCAGCAGCGGATTCATTACTAACCACCTCGAAGTGATAAGTCTCACCACGAATCACTGCACCTAAAGCAATTAAGGCATCAAACTCGTCTGTTTGGGCCATCTCATGCAGCGCAAAACCGACTTCTAAGGCACCGGGCACCGTGACGACCATGATATTTTCCTCTTGCACCCCTAAATCACCTAGCTCAGCCAAGCACGCTTCTAATTCCATATTGGTAATCGACTCGGTAAATCGAGCGCAAACAATACCAATGTGCAGATCCTCACCATTTAAATCAGGTGCTATTTTATAAGGTTTCATATAAAGTCCTTTATCGATAAATCATGCTTAAGCTCGATGAGCCGCTAGGCATCATGAGATTGCTCTTGATAAAAACCGGTTATGGTCAAACCGAAACCAGCCATACTTGGCATTTTAACTGGTGTCGCCATTAAACGCATTTGAGAAACATTCAAATCCTTTAAAATTTGTGCGCCCACACCATAGGTACGTAAACTATAGCGATCATGCTTACGTCCTTTAGGCGCTTCTGGCACCGGCTCAGCCCCCCAAGTCGAGACCTGATTAGCCACCTCGGCACTGCTATGGCTTTGATCACAATTTAACATCACCATCACCCCGCTCTCGGCATCACTAATCGCCTTTAGGGAAGCCGCTACGCCCCAGCTGTGTGACTTATCCTCACAATCAAGAATATCCAACATCGTCACCGGTTCATGCACTCGTACCAAGACCTCACGCTCAGGATGAATCTCACCATGCACTAAGGCAATATGGGTCGCACCGCTGGTTTTATCCTGATAAGAGACCGCTTGGAAGCTACCCCAAGGAGTCATCATCTGCTTGGAGCCCAGGCGTTTGATCATGGATTCATGCTCACTACGGTACTGAATCAAATCCTCAATAGTACCGATTTTGATGCCGAACTCCTTTGAAAACTCGATCAAATCCGGCAAACGCGCCATCTCCCCATCGGGTTTTAGAATCTCACAAATCACCGCTGCCGGCGTCAAGCCCGCCATCGCCGTCAGATCACAACCTGCCTCGGTATGACCGGCACGAATCAAGACACCACCCGGCACCGCCCGCACCGGGAAAATATGACCCGGCGACACCACATCCTCCGGCGTCGCATCCGGTGCTACCGCGGCCTTAATGGTGGTTGCTCGATCAGCGGCAGAAATTCCGGTGGTCACCCCCTCTGCGGCCTCAATGGAAATGGTAAAGTTTGTTTCAAAGCCACTCTGATTATTGCTTGTCATCAAACCTAAACCGAGCTGATCGCTACGCTCACCGGTTAGGGTCAAACAGACTAAACCACGAGCATGGGTGACCATAAAATTAATCGCTTCAGGGGTCACAAAATCCGCCGCCATCAGCAGATCGCCCTCGTTTTCGCGATCCTCTTCGTCAACCAGAATCACCATCCGCCCCTGACGTAACTCCTCAATAATCTCAGTGACAGAGGAGATAACGGAGGCACTTTCACCGCTTTCAACAAGGTCATTAGAAAGACTGTGTGCAGAACTCATCATGTATCATTCCAACAATTAAAAAAGATATTGCTATTGTACCCCTTAGCGCATAGCGATAGAACTAAAGCGCATTTATTTTTAGGACTTGCAACGCCATCCAAGGCACGATAATCTGTCCGGCTAATTAAATTTAAATCCACCCTTACTACTCTTCATTTTTACTTCGATGTTCAACTTCATGCCTCGCTCAGCGGCACTGTTAATGTAAGAATAGTTTACATTTAAGCTATCGCTATCCAATGATTTTTATGCAAAAATCATATAAGACAATCTAGTTAGGCGTTACTGCCGCAGGCCAACATTTTTTACTGGCTTGTTGAGATATACAAAACAAAATCAGCCATTAAGGAATCCCCATGAACATTGATTTAGAGACTCGAATCAACGATTCAAGTAGCGATGATCTACGCTTAGCACTGAGACTCGCTGCCTTTAACAGCTTAATTCAAAATGAGCTACGTAATCGTTTGCGTCTACATTTCAATATGACCACACCGCGTTACGATTTACTGGCTCAACTCGCGAGTGAGCCTCAGGGTCTAAAAATGGGTGAACTATCAGAGCGTTTAATGGTAAGTAACGGTAACATTACCGCCATCAGTCTCCAGCTAGAAAAAGCGGGACTTATCAGTCGCAACACAAGTCGTCAAGATCGTCGTAGCACCTTTATTAAAATGACAACCAAAGGTAAAAAAGCCTTTGCCAAGATGGAAACTGCCTATAACCAATGGCTCAGTGAGTTATTGGCACAGCTACCCGAGAGCGCTAAAACTAGGCTTTACCAAAGCCTAGCCGAGGGCAAAGAAGCCGTGACCAAGGCTGTAGAAGAAAGCAAGGTAGACGCCTAGTCCTATGTCAATTGAGCAAGAGCTTAAACTCCATATCCTGGCTTCGTCGCGCTCAACCGTCGAGAAACTACTGCGCACGCCAGACGCCGAAACCATTCATTTGCATGCGATTTATTTTGACACCGATGATAGAGCCTTAGCTCGTGCTGGCATCGCCTTACGTCTGCGCAAAGAGGCAGACACCTGGGTACAAACCATCAAATTACCCGGTACGGATGCGCTTAGCAAGATTGAGTATAATCACGTGCGCCCTGATGCCACCTTGGATCTCAGTGTTTATCAAGGCACGCCCGCAGAGGAAACCTTTAACCACCTTAAGCACGTAGGTACTGAATTAACAGCGCGCTTTGAGACCGATATACAGCGCCATTTAAGCTGCCAACGCAGTCAACATGGTCTGGTTGAACTGGCTTATGATGTGGGTGTGATTCGCGCTGCAACCCTAGAATTACCCGTTTATGAGTTGGAATTAGAGCTTAAAACGGGTCAATCCAGGGCGATTTTTGAATTAGCGGCCTCTTGGCAGCATGAACTGCAATTTATCTTAGATTTTAGAAGTAAGGCTGAACGGGGCGATAGCTTAGCGAATCAGGTGGCGGCTTTAAAGGCTCGTGGTGTCACCTCTAATCACCATGAGTTAAGGCAGAGCTTGCAAGATTTTAAGCTCTGGCAGCCGGCCCTCTCTCCCCAGCAGCGCAATGGCACTGATGTGGTAGTGAGCAGTGCACAACTTAAAAAAGACACGCAGCTGTATTTGGAGCTGATTGCTCGCAATGCTGCGGTGATAGCTGCCATTGACCGCAGCGATATGGCAACCCGCATTGATTTGGATTGCGCTGCCCACCTAGTTGCACTGTGTCAGGCCATAGAGCAATTACAAAGGCTTTGGTCACATTTTATGGAGCTTAATTCGGCGACGGATGTGACCTCATCTAGCGATGCTCGATTCCATCAACTGCATCAGCAACTTAGCGCCTACCAACAACGCTTAGCACAAGGTAGCCCTGCCACAACGGAACTCAGCCACCCTAGTGAGCAGCAAGCTCAAACCGAAGCATTTGCGCTAGCAGCAAGTCATGAGTTACAGCAATGGTTACTCAAGGCCCTGGCGTGGAGCATGGTAGAACTGACCGTCTAAGCGCCTGCGCCCGACCATGCTGCCCTCAGTCCAGTAGTATGCATTTAGCCAAGCAAGGCATTGGCAAATTCAGCCGCTGAAAAGGGCTGAAGATCATGCAATGACTCACCAACCCCAATCCAATAGACCGGAATCGGTCGCACGCCTTGGCTGCCTGCTGCCACAGCCGCTAAGGTACCGCCCTTGGCCGTGCCGTCTAACTTGGTCACTACTAAACCGGTTAAGCCCAAGGCCGCATCAAAGGCCTTAATTTGAGTAATCACGTTTTGGCCCGTATTACCATCAACCACTAGTAATACCTCATGCGGTGCTTCGCTATCGGCCTTATTAATCACTCGCTTAATTTTTTTAAGCTCTTCCATCAGGTGCAATTGGGTCGGTAAACGTCCGGCCGTATCGACCATCACCACATTGGCCTTACGGGCTTTACCGGCATTGACCGCATCAAAGGCAACGGCGGCAGGATCCCCGCCGTCTTGTGCTATCACCGCCACCTGATTGCGCTTGCCCCATTCGACCAATTGCTCCCGTGCCGCTGCTCGGAAAGTATCCCCGGCGGCTAACAACACACTCGCACCAGCAGCCTGGAAATGATGTGCTAACTTACCGATGGAGGTGGTTTTACCTGCGCCGTTAACGCCAGCAATCATGACGACTGAGGTGCCATCCAACGGCAACATAAAGTCTTTTTCTAAGGGCTTTAAATGCTCGCTTAATAAGGCTTTTAGCGCTTCCTTAACCTCTGCAGCATCTTCAATACGCTGTTGCTTAACCTTGGTTCTGAGCTTAGCTAACAAGGACTCGGTCGCCTCAATGCCGGCATCCGCCATCAGCAATGCCATTTCTAGCTCTTCAAATAAGGCCTCGTCAACCTTGACGCCCACAAACAGTGAACCAATGCTGGAGCCTGTACGAGAAAGGCCCTGACGCAAGCGCTGCATCCAAGAGCTCTTGGCTGGCGCTGCCTCAGTCACCACTGGGCTTGGCACCATTTCAGCGTCAGCGACTGGCGCCGGAGAGCTTGCCTCAGCCTCCGCCTCAACCTCAGTCACGAGCACCTCGGGCTGCGGCTCAAGGGGCACGGGTGTCACACTCGACTCAACTGTAGGCGCCACCGTCTCCACTCGCTCTATCGCGACGGCAGACTCCTCCACAGTTTCCGCCGTCACCGTGTCAGTACTCGTGGTGACGGGCTCCTCCTGCTCATGCGCTTGCGCAACTTCAGCTTCTTGACTCGCTTGATTTTCTTCTTTTGCTTTTTTACGCTTAAAAAATCTAAACATACACTCTCACTAAACAATAACCCCATTTTGGTTCATATTATACTGGTTTATACAGGGCAGATAGATTAATATAAAAGCATCAGCCATGAGTGGAGTATAGGATACGATTCTATCAATGAAAAAAGCAGCTAACACACGCTCGATGCCACAAAAAATTCGCATTATCGGTGGCACCTTAAAGCGTAGCAACCTACCCGTCGTTAGCGTTGAGGGTTTACGCCCCACGCCAGATCGTGTGCGTGAGACACTTTTTAACTGGTTAAACTACTTTTGGGATGGCGATTTTTCCGATAAATCGGTGCTTGACTTATTTGCTGGTAGCGGTGCTTTAGGCTTTGAGGCTGCATCACGTGGGGCACAGCATGTACAGATGGTGGAAAGTCACCCTAAGGCCGTTGCTGCACTACGTCAATTCCGCGACAAGCATCAACTGCATCAGGTGCGCATTAATGATCACGATGCTCGCTTAGTGCTTAAGCGTATGGACCACAGTCGCTTTCATCTGATTTTGATAGATCCCCCCTTTGCTGATGAAGAGCTGCTGCAGCATAGCATCGCTGCCCTGCCCTCGATTTGTAAAAATGGCACCTTGGTGTATCTCGAAAGTGCGACGCCAGTGCTGCTACCCGCTGATTTTGAACTACTGCGACAGGACCAAGCGGGTGCCAGTCACTTTTATTTGTATCATTATATTTCTGAAACAGCTAGCTAAATATCTTATAATATTTCGTTCAATCCATTCAGGGAAAATATAATGAAAATTGCTATTTATCCGGGTACGTTTGACCCATTAACGCGTGGACACGAGGATTTAGTACGTCGTGCCGCCGGTCTCTTCGATCATGTGATTGTGGGCGTAGCTCGTAGTGCCGGTAAAAATCCCTGTTTTACCTTAGAAGAGCGCCTTAAAATTGCCCATGAGGTATTGGATCATTACCCTAATGTCACGGTCAAGGGCTTTAGCGGTCTACTCAAAGACTTTGTCCGCGAAAATAATGGTCGCGTGATTATCCGGGGCTTACGTGCCGTATCGGATTTCGAGTATGAATTCCAGATGGCAGGTATGAATCGTTATTTACTGCCAGACGTAGAAACGATGTTTATGACACCATCCGATCAGTACCAGTTTATTTCGGGTACCTTTGTGCGTGAGGTTGCCTTGATGGGTGGTGATGTGAGTAAATTAGTCTTTCCTTCGGTCGAGCGTTGGCTCAAAGCAAAGGCCGAGGAGCGTAAAGACGCCTTAGCTGAGGCCAAAGCGCAAGTAGCGCTATTAAATGAGACGCTAAAAAATAACGGCCCAGACTAAGCTTTTTTGTTTAAGGTAAATTATGGCTCTCTATATTGATCACGAATGCATCAATTGTGATGTATGCGAACCCCAATGCCCAAATGAAGCGATTTATATGGGCTCGGAGGTCTATGTGATCGACCCTAGTAAATGCACGGAGTGTAAAGGCCATCATGACGAGCCTCAGTGCCAAGTGATTTGTCCTATTGATTGCATTCATCCCGACCCTGAATGGCGAGAGTCCGAAGAGGAATTGATGGAAAAATTCCGTCGCCTCACCGCCAATAGCAAGCTACCGATTTAGCAGATGATTTACACAAGATCTTGCCATGATGTGCCACTTGCCTTATCAAGGCAGACCTTGCTCCAAGCAACGGCTATAGCTCCTGTAGCGCTGTCTCTACCTGAATCAGCTCTGCATCATTCCACAAACGAATGGGGATACTGAAGCCTTTAACCTGCACGTTAACGCCTTGACGGCTCACGCTAACAGGCTGCTTTGCGTTTAATTGCAGATTGAAATCGAAGTGCCCATCAAGCATATTGTATTGACTGGACTCATCCTTATTTACTAGGGAAAAATCACTACTATCCGCATGTAACTTGCTAAAGTGCATAATGCCATTATTCACATCAGCAGCAAAGCGTAAGCGCTTAAAGGGGGTGGTTTCACTCTGCTCAAAGCGCAACTGCTGAGAACCGGTGTCAATCATATGAGTCACATCATCCAACACTCGCTTCATGGAAAAACCATGCCACTTGCCCTCAGCACTATCAAGGCTTAATTGACCGTTTAAGTTTTGCAGTAATTCCTTTTCACTAAGGCCTTGTGTTGCTAGCGCCAAATCAATATCAGCGCGACTACTCAATAAAGCACGTGCTTTAAAGCCCTGTAGCAAGGATGCCATATCGACATCCTTGAGCTTTAAATCCACCTTGAGTGAACCATCATCTAAGGACATTTGACTATTAGCGGCAAGCTCACCACCAAAGAACTTAGCACGCAAGGCGTCGATTTTAATATCACTAGATGAGTCGAAAAATAAAGTCGCACTCAAGTCCTGAAAATCCAGACCACGATAGCTCATCTTGGCAATATCAAATACACCCACGCCACTTAAGCGTGCCAGAAGCTCTTGCTTTAAACTTAAACTTCTTGATTTGTTAGGCTTAGCGCTAGGAGCCTCCTCAACTGCTGCCGCTGTGCTAGTTTGATTCGCCGCTGCAGCCGCCTGAGACTTATCCTTAGCATCCGATTCAAGCATCAACGAGGCTAAGGGCAAATCAGAATCCACCCCGAGGATGTGATCTAATGCCAGTGATTCTGCACTTAATTTAAAATCGATGGAAGGCTTGGAAAAACTTTTTAGGGTGCCAGATAAATTCATGCGCTCCGCATCCATCACCGCATCCACATTAAAGTCCATCGAACTACTTCTTAAATCACCACGAATTGAGGCGATCACCGGCGCTTCTTGGAGCAAGTCCCCATCACTTAAGCGGAGTAAACCACGTAAGGCAGGATAACTAAACTCCCCACTCAGTAAATTAATGCTTAAAGGTGAACTTAAATCAATATCAATGGCTCGATTAGCCGAGGTCAGATACCGTCCCTTAAGCGTGTTTTCTCGTATTTTGAGATTGGAGGCAAGACCGCTAAAACCATCTAGCGAGACATTCACGTCCATGCTCTCCTCCCCCCTAAACTGCACGGTACCCGTCAATGGCTCAGCAGCCGCATCAAAGCCGGAGAGATTAAGATTAGGACTATTTAGCTCCCACGCCAAACTGCGTTTCTGATGGTCGGCGGTACTTCCCTTAATACTTAAATTTTTAGCCAATAACTGAGTGTCGATACGATTTAAACCAACCTCATCCGCACGCACATCGAGATCAATATGGGACAGCCGCTTCGATTCGTCCAAGGCATTTAAATTAAGCAACAAACGCAAGGCTTTGCCATGGGCATCGCCAGCAAAATTATCCACACTGAAGCGACCGTTTAAGGCAGCTTCAGCTACGCGGTAGCCCTTAATCTGCCCCTGTAACGTCGCATCAATCTGCTCCACCTGATATATCGAAGCCGCAGGTTCAAAACGCAAGCGACTGCGTACATTTAGGGTGGCATCATCCGTCGGGTGTCGAGCATCCAGCTTGGCATTTAAAGCCAGGGAAAAAGGCTCACCAAAGGTGATACGGCCAGTATGAATACTCATATTATCCAGGCTAAATTGACGCTTGCTGGCTTGATCCTCGACTAGCACCGTGCCATTTTCCAAGTCCAAACCGGCAATATCGATTTTGAACTCATTAGCCGCCAGACGAGTAGCACGCTCGGCGATCGGCAGCTCCTCGGCGGCGGCCTGCTGACGACGACGCGCCATATGCTCTTTATCAAAGTCTAGAGGCAGTGCATAAAAATCATCAATATTTAAACTGCCATCCGCATAGCGTACAATATGCGATTTAAAGCCGTTGACCTTCACATGATCGACTAAAAAGCGATCAAACAAGAGAGGCCACAGCGCCACGGCAAAGCGCACCTCCTGCATGGAACTGAATTCACTGCTATCGTTTTTATTGGATAAGCTGACATCAGTCACACGCAGGCCGATACGAGGAAATAGCGAGAGCTCTATCTCGCCGTTAATTTTTAAATCCCGCTCATAGCGCAGCTTAATCTCCTTAACCAGACGATCCTGATACACCTTAGGGTCAAAATTAAGTAAGAAAATCGCCCCACCCACAACAGCGGTCAATATCAGTAGTACCAGTACGATGCCACTACGCTTAAGCCATTTATTCATGAGTCATTAGACATTAAATAAGAAGTTAATCACGTCGCCATCATGCACCACGTAATCCTTGCCCTCGGCACGCATTTTACCTGCTTCCTTGGCACCGCTCTCACCCTTGAGCTGAATAAAATCATCAAAGGCAATGGTTTGGGCCCGGATAAAGCCACGCTCAAAATCGGTATGGATCACGCCGGCCGCCTGCGGAGCGGTATCGCCAATATGAATCGTCCACGCTCTCACCTCCTTGACACCAGCGGTAAAGTAAGTTTGTAGACCTAAGAGCTTATAGGCTGCGCGTATCACACGATTCAGACCCGGTTCAGCCATCCCCATATCCTCTAAGAATACAGCTTTGTCTTCATCATCTAGATCGGCAATTTCCGCCTCCACCGCCGCACACACAGCGACCACCTCCGCATTTTCCGCCGCAGCGTACTCCTGCACTGCCTGCAGATGCGGATTATCCGTAAAGCCGTCTTCGCGTACATTAGCCACGTAAAGCACCGGTTTAGCTGTGATAAAGCTAAAGCCCTTAAGCATGGCTAAATCATCCTCATCCAGATTCATACTGCGGATCGTTTTTGCCTCGTTTAATACGGGCACAATGCGTTCTAATAAGGCACAAAGCTTTTGCGCCTCCTTGTCGCCTGAGCGAGCGGTGCGTTGAGCGCGTTCCAGAGCACGCTCAACTGAGGCCAAGTCAGCTAAGGCCAACTCGGTATTGATCACTTCAATATCGCCAATGGGGTCGACCCGACCGGAAACGTGAACCACATTATCATCTTCAAAGCAACGCACCACATGCGCAATGGCATGGGTCTCACGGATATTTGCTAAGAACTGATTACCCAGTCCCTCACCCTTAGAGGCACCGGCTACTAAACCGGCAATATCAACAAATTCAACGGTGGCGGGTAAAATACGTTGCGGCTTAACAATCTCAGCGAGTTGATTTAAACGCTGATCGGGCACTTCGACAATACCCACATTAGGCTCAATCGTACAGAAAGGATAGTTTTCTGCGGCAATACCCGCTTTGGTTAATGCATTAAATAAGGTTGATTTACCGACATTAGGTAAACCGACGATACCACATTGAAGTGCCATAGTAATCCTGAAAATTCATTAGATAACGATAAAGAATAATCCGCTATTTTAACCCTTAATACGCTTGGACACAGCGAAATCACGCTTTGTTCCTTTTAGAAAAAAGTGCTTTAAAAACTTCTACTTAGCTGAGCGGAATACCAGCTAGCTTGACCCCAAGCAGCAATAAAACCGGTCCACCATTAAAAATCGCATGTAAATAAATCGCATTAGCAATGCCATAGCGGATACGCATCCACATCAGCGCGAGCCCAGAAAACCACTGCGGCAATACCATCGCCAACACAGCAATAATACTAATGTGCTCAAACTCATAATTGTAAATATGCATATAGGCAAAGCCAAAGACCAATAAATGCATCAGCCACACAAAAACGTGGCGATACAGCTTTAACACCTTAAAAGGTAAGCGTAGGCGCGCCTCAGCAGTGGTGAGACCGAGCCTTGGATACAGTTGCATAATAATGGCTAGCACCAAGATTAAGCCTAAGGTGCCAATCACCGTACCCTGCCGCAACAGCACAAAGAACATTAGTGGCACCAACCAAATCGCCACGACTGGTCTGCGTGCACTGTAGCGAAAGAGTATTTCCTCCACAATCGGTGCCCAAATCACCGCCAAAGGCACCATACTATAAGAAAATTCTAGCCGATGGGTCGCCCCAGCACCATCCGCTGCGACTAAGGCAATGGGCGCAAGTACTAAAATATTCACCGCCCACATAAAGGCCGCCCACTGTAATAAGCGCCGCCAAGGCAGATTTAGCTGCCAATCCTTAAACCAGCCGTCACCGCTACCTCGTCCATGACCGCGCCGGAAATCTGGCTTCACAATAAAGCGAAAAAAATCACGCATTTGCTCACGGAAACGCTCGGCTTGATGCGGTGCAGGGGGTCTTTTACGCCCCTGCGGTACTTGTGGTTGAGTAAATAAGGAATTCTGACTCATGCTAATCCCTATGCTTTAGGCTCTGCCAACAGCCGATTGGCCCGATCCCTGTCGCCATCTAATAAGGCAGGGATTGCCTGTCGCGCACGGTACAAACACGCCACAATATGCTCATGATCCACCTTTGAGGGCATATGCAAGACAAAGTCAGCTACCCCTTGACTAAGATTTAAACTACGCGGATGACCAATACCGACGCGCAAACGCCAGTAATCGTTACTACCTAGCTTGGATTGAATATCACGTAAGCCATTATGACCTGCATGACCACCGCCGCGTTTTAATTTAATCTGTCCTGGCATTAAATCCAGCTCATCGTGCACCACCAACATACTTTGCACTGGTATTTTATAAAAATGGCTAAGCGCCTGTACTGCCTTACCAGACAGATTCATATAGGTGGCAGGCTTTAACAGGTAAATCGTCTCCCCGCCTCGTCTAAACTTCGCTACTTCACCGAAAAAGTTATGTTCTAGCTTAAAATCCGCATGAAAATCCTCGGCTAATAAATCCAGCATCCAGAATCCGGCATTATGCCGAGTCGCCTCATACTTAGCGCCTGGATTACCTAAACCCACAATTAAACGAATTGCTTCAGTCATTTATTTAAAACCACATAAAAAAACCCTTGCATGCAAGTTTAACGCATGCAAGGGCTAAGCACTATGGCCTGTCGAAATTATTCTTCGCTAGGCTTCTCAGCGTCAGCTTCTTCGCCTTCGGCGGCGTCTTCAGCCGTATCCTCTTCCTCAACCTGAGCGGCAACGATATGAGCCGTTGCAACCGTCTCAGTTTCAGGCGTTAGGAACTCAACGCCTTCAGGCGCTGTGATACTAACCACATCCAACACATCGCCATTTTTCATTTCGCCCAGATCAACAACGATTTCGGCTGGTAAATCACCTGGCAAGCAGCTAACCTCAATATCGTTAAGTACGATGTTGATATTAGCACCGTCAATCTTAACCGCAGGAGATTCATCTGCATTAATAAAGCTAAGTGGTACACGAGTCACAATCGCAACGTCCGCACGAACGCGCTGGAAGTCAACGTGTAATACGATAGGCTTATATGGGTGCCATTGAACAGCACGTAATAATACCTTTTGAGTTTTACCATCTAAGTTCATATCCAGTACAGAAGAACCGAAACCTGGTTTACGTAATGAGTGGTAAATCTCGTTGTGATCTAACTCAATGCTCTGGGCCTCACCCTTACCACCATAAACGATGGCAGGTACACGGCCGGCGCGGCGCAGGCGGCGGCTCGCACTCGAACCCTGAACGCTACGCGAAGTGGCTGAAAATTTCATAACAAACTCCAAAATAAAAAATACCTGATCAGTATCAGGCCTAATTAACGCCTATCGTCATCACTGACAATAAACGCTCGCTTAGCGCCGCGACCAGCGCCTAAGCTAAAAACCTTAAAATCACTTGCTGCTAAAATCGACTCACTGATGAGCTTAGTCCACAAATAAGGAGCTCACAGACTCAGCAGAGGCAATGCGCTCAATGGTTTCACCTAAAAGCGCAGCGGTAGAGAGCTGACGAATCTTAGCACATGCTTTGGCATCATCACGTAATGGAATCGTATCGGTCACAACTAAACCATCCAGGGCGGAATCAGCCACACGCTCAACCGCACCACCTGATAGCACAGGGTGTGTACAGTAAGCATACACTGCCTTGGCGCCACGATCCTTAAGTGCGGCGGCAGCCTTACAAAGCGTACCTGCGGTGTCGACCATATCATCCATCAATAAGCAGGTACGACCCTCAACATCACCGATAATATTCATCACCTCGGAGACGTTAGCGCGCGGACGACGCTTATCAATAATCGCTAAATCCGCTTCTAATTGCTTAGCTAGGGCACGGGCACGCACCACACCACCGATATCTGGTGACACCACTAAGAGATTTTCATAATTCTGCTTTGCAATATCTGCTAATAGCACCGGACCCGCGTAAATATTATCCACTGGGATATCAAAGAAGCCCTGAATCTGATCGGCGTGTAAATCCATGGTTAATACCCGATCCACACCAACACGCTGCAGCATATTGGCTACCACCTTGGCAGTAATTGCTACTCGCGCTGAACGCGGACGACGATCCTGGCGCGCATATCCGAAATAAGGGATAGCCGCTGTGATACGACCCGCGGAAGCACGTCGTAGGGCATCCACCATCACCATAATCTCCATGAGATTATCATTGGTCGGCGCGCAGGTCGGCTGCAATACAAAAACATCGCGACCACGGACATTTTCAAGAATTTCGACCATCACCTCCCCATCAGAGAAGCGACCTACTGTCATCTGTCCTAAGGACATATTTAAGTGATTGACAACATCAACGGCGAGACGAGGATTAGCGGTCCCCGTAAAAATCATAAAATGAGGGTGCTCGCTGGCTTGCTCGTGCAAATTAGGGCTATAGGTCATGACAATACCTGAGATTGTGTCCGCTAGAAAATTTTGGCACAAAAAAACCGTACTAGCTACAACCAAGAAAGGCACATAATCTGTGTTGAACTAGTCGTAAGCGTACGGTCAATCAAAAAAGCATAATCAGTGTGGCTGGGCTGGAAGGATTCGAACCTTCGCATGCCGGAATCAAAATCCGGTGCCTTAACCAGCTTGGCTACAGCCCAACACCTGAAAGATAAAATTATACATCGTTTTAAGATAAAGACAAGCGCTTTAAGGCTTTTTATCTAAAAGAACAAGGTATTTGTTTCAAAAGTGCAACATAAAGACGACATACCCTTGCCCTACGGCTATCAACTAGATCGCCGCTACGGCTACACAACGCAATGCCAAGCTACACAATAGCTCGGCCACAGCATCTGTGCGCTGTAGCAATTCAGCATAGGCTTGTCTTACTTGCGCTACCATCTCCTCAGCCTGCTGTGACGTGTGACACACCGCAAAAAACACGGAACCGGCCCCACTCATCCGCACCTCAATCCCTAAATCACGCAACCATTGCACCATCGCCTCTAAGGCAGGGTGCTGCTTACGCGCTACAGACTCCAGATCATTATGCCCATAGCGCCAAAGTGGCTCGGTTTCAGCCAGCGCCTTTTCAAGTTGCGCCACGCTCAGTTGCGACGTATCTCTTTTTAAGCGGGGATCGCGAAAAATACTGACCGTGGGAATAGCTAGTTTAGGCACCAACAATACATAATGCGCCCCCGCCAAGCGCTCCCTTAAGTCCTGCCGTAGCGGTGTAATACGCTCACCAATCCCCTCAACCAGCGCTGCTTCTTGATACAGAAAATAAGGCACATCGGCCCCTAATTGCAAAGCCAAAGACAACAACTCATCACGCCTTAGCTGCAAATCCCAAAGCTGATTAAGCGCCATTAAGGTCGCTGCCGCATCGCTTGAGCCGCCACCCAAGCCTGCGCCGCTGGGAATGTTTTTCTGTAATGCTATCGCCACGCCCAAATCAGTGCGTCCCACCAGTTTTTTTAAGCCATGTGCCGCTTTAATCACCAAGTCATCGGCTTCCGCAATGCCGGCATTGTCCGTGAGACGACGAATTTGCCCATGCACATTAAGCTTGAAGCTTAAATGATCGTAGCATGCAATAGGCACAAAAAGACTTTGCAGCAGATGATAACCATCCTCACGTCTGCCCGTCACATGCAAAAAAAGATTTAGCTTGGCGGGGGTCTTGATCGTTAATGCACTCATCATGCCCTAGCGATCGACACTCAAACGCACACTAATACGCTCGGCTGGCTCATTGCGTAGCAAATGCATTCGCGTAGGGCCCTTGGCATCATACTCACTTAAGCTAATCTGCCAACCATTTTGTTCGGCCGTGAGTAAGCGCCCTTGCTCATCGTGCGTTACCCCCAGCGCTTGGGCCGTCGGCATTAACTCCCCTTTGACCCAATAGCGTATACCACTCACCGGCAAAGGGCGACCGTCTAAGACTCGTGCCAACAAATCATCCGGACTCGGTGCCACCATGCGCTGCCCAGCACTATTAATTAAGACCGATTGAAAATCACTGACCTCCACCCGGGCTAAGGTACTACCCAAGGGATTGGTCAGATCCAATACTAGATTGGCGCCAAGATCACGCCATACAAAGCCGCCTTGCACGGCGTCCTTATTGACTCCTTCGCGCTTATCAAAGGCCAATACCGCAAAGCGACCAATGCGTGTTTGCTCTGTTATCTGCTGTTGGTCCACGCTTGGCGTCACACTACACGCCGCTAACAGCGCCGTGGCAACTAAGCATAAACTAATAAACGCCTTCCTTAGGATAAACTGCATAATATTCCTTTGTGATTAATCAGGTGTTGTTGATGAGCTCGCTTCCTGCGGGGCGCCATCCGTCTCAACTGAGACAGCCGGCGCTGGCGGCTCGCTAGGGGTATAGCCCAAACGCTCAATCGTATCGATTAGTGTAAGATCCTCGGCATTGAGCTCATAACCCTTTTGTAAATACTCAAAAGCCTGGCCTTTATCACCCATTTGATAATAAACATCGGCCAAATGCGCTGCCACTTCGGCCATCGGCTCTTTAGCCCAAACCATTTCCAAATAGCTCTGCGCCAAAGCGAAATGCCCTAAGCGAAAATTCAGCCAACCGTAACTATCCTGAATATGTACACTATCCGGTGCCATCGCTAAGGCGCGCTCAATCAATTCCGTCGCCTCCGCTAAGCGGAGATCATTATCCGCTAACACATAACCGAGGCCATTATACGATTCGGAATCAAAAGGATCCTCCTGCAAAATCTGCTCTAATAAGGCAATGGCCTTATCCACTTCACCCATCTGCTCAAACAGCATCGCTTGGCTATAGCGTATAAAGAGATTATTAGGATAGTACTTTAGGGCTCGCTCAATGTATTCCAAACCCATCGTGTACTCGCCCCGATCCCGACTAAGCGCAGCATTCATCAATAAGGCACGCACATAGCTCTGCTCATCATCTTCGGGTTGAATTTGCTCTAATAAGGCATGCGCTTGGGTATAGCGTTTTAACTTAATGTAGAGGGCAGCCTGCTCAATTAAGGCATCATGCTGCGCTGCTGGCTCATCAATCAGTGTCAACTGCTCAATCGCCTTTTGATATTCACCTAAATCCTCATAGATTTTTGCCATTAAAAAATAGGCATCGGTCGCCGAGGCTTGAGCATTTGTCCGATCATCGGGCAAGGACTCACGGCGCTGCTCCTGCACTGCCAAGTACTGCCCTAAATACAGTAACGCATCCTGCAGATTTCCTGCTTGATAATCAACCTGGGCACGATAGTACAGTAAATCAAAGTCTTCAGGATTAAGCTCATTCATCTTAGCCAACTCTTCTAAGGCTAAATCGAACTTTTTATCCCGCGTCAACACATGCGCATACAATAAGCGTACCGCACGCTGCTCAGGATGGGCCTCAATGTATTGACTCACTAGGTGCAAGGCCTGTAAATTACGCGGTCCCTCAGAGAGCTGCAGGATACGCCTAGCCGCCATTGCGCTCACCTCGGGCGAGAGCGTTTTATCATGCAGCGCCCGTAATGCTTCATTCCATGCCATTTCCTCATCGTTAGCATACATCGCAAAATCCGATAAGAACACACTGATAAGACCAGGTGCGACCGCTAAAGGCTCAGCAATCAACTCCTGAAATATCTCCAAGGCCTTTTGCGGCTGATTAAGACGACCTAAAAACTCCGCCACCTCAGCTAAGGCCACGTCTGGTGCAGCCACATTTAGGGCTAAGCGACGTTTTAACTCCTTGGTCAAGCCCTCATACTCACCCGTTTGGGCTGCAACGATTAAATAATTCAGATGAGCCTCTTCACTTTCATCATCCAGGCCACGCCATAAAGCCGCCGCTTCTAAGGCGCGCTCAGGCTCTTCCAGCATGGCATAAATGGCACTCGCCATCTTGGCCAGCTCTTTAGAACCCTTGGATTTTGCGAGTTCTAAGGCAATCGGTCCAGCAATATCATAGTACTCGTCCTCGATCGCCAAATGCATGATAGTGAGCTGATAAATATCCTCTACGCTCACATAGGGCTTTAATACAATCTCCCCCATCTCCTTAGGCGTTTTGAATAAGAGATTGGAATGACGTGCAGCAAAGGGAGCAGTATCAAGCGCTTGGGCGTAAAAAGGCGTCGCCAGACTACCTGCCTGAACAGAAAGTGATAGAGTAAGAAGCGTTAGTATTTTTTTTAGCAAAATCGAGTTGCTCCAGCAAATAAACTAGTTTAATCACACATTATGCCAGAATTACCTGAAGTCGAAACCACGCGTCGCGGACTTGCACCGGCCATTGAGGGTCAACGCCTACATAAGCTCAGCATTTATCAAGCACAGCTCCGTTGGCCCATTTTACCTGAGTTGGCAGAGATTTTGAGTGGTCAATTATTAATAAAATGTGAACGTCGTGGCAAGTACCTACTCTTACACTTTGAAAGCGGTGTGTTATTAGTGCATTTAGGCATGTCCGGCTCCATGCGTCTATGCCACGCCGAGGAGCTACTGCGAAAGCATGATCATGTGATTTGGGATTTCGGTCATATTACCGTACGACTCAATGATCCACGCCGTTTCGGGGCAGTGGTCTGGCATCCTCATGGCGATGGACCCGTGTTAGCGCACCCCTTATTAAAGCAACTAGGGGTGGAGCCTTTGAGTGAGGATTTTACAATAGCGCATTTATACCAGGGTTTAAAGCGCAAGAAAAAAGCCATTAAAACGGCGCTGTTAGCCGGCGATATCGTAGTAGGCGTAGGCAATATTTACGCCTCCGAAAGTCTTTTTTTAGCCAAGATCAACCCAAAGGTGAGTGCACAATCGCTCTCCAAAGCTCGTGTTGAGCGCTTACACGCTGCCATTTTAAGCACTTTGAATGCAGCGCTAGCCAGTGGCGGCAGCACCCTCAGAGACTTTTTAAACGCCAACGGTGAGCCCGGCAGCTATTTTGAAATTCATGCCAATGTCTATGATCGGGAAAATCAGCCCTGCCATGTCTGTGGCACGCCAATTAGAAAAATCGTCCAGGGTCAACGCGCCACCTACTATTGTGTGAAATGTCAACGCTACTAAAACGTTCAGCACACAAAAAACCCGGTAACACGCGCTTACCGGGTCTGCTATGAGATTAAGCCTTGGACTCAATTAATAATCAAAATCCACGCTATCAATGACTTTACCTGGGTTCATCAAACCTAGGGGGTCAAGTGCGCGCTTAATTTTGCGCATCACAGCGATCTCAACCTCGTCTTTATAGTCAGGCAACATATCCTTTTTGAGCTGACCGATACCATGCTCAGCACTGATTGAACCATCGTAGTCAACCACACTATCAAAAACGATTTTAAAGGCCTCTTCCTGCTTCGATAAAAAGCCCTCTTCTTCGCCAACCGGGGCGCCGATATTATAGTGTAAATTACCGTCACCTAAATGACCGAAAATAATGTGTCGCACGCCTGGGTACCATGACTGTAAGGCTGTATTGGTATCATCCACAAAAGGCGCAATTCTGGAGATAGGTACTGAAATATCGTTTTTAATCCCCTGACCTACCATCGCTTCAGCCAAAGGAATACTCTCACGCAAATGCCACAAATCATGCGCCTGCTGTAAGGACTCGGCTAAAACTGCATCCTGAATAATATCGTCCTCTAAGGCTTGCTCTAACACACGGTGGAAAATCTCGCGTGCCTGCTCCTCACTATCGCTGTCGGCAATATGAATTAAAGCATACCACGGGTAATCCAAACTCAATGGCAAGGACTGCTCAGGGAAGCACTCATTCACAATTTTCAGACAATAGTCCGACATCAACTCAAAGCCTTCCAAGCGTGAGGCAAAGCCTTTGCGTGAATAGTTCAACATATATAAGGCATCATCCAAGGACTCAAAGGCAACTAAGGCAGTGCACTCGGCAGCCGGCTGTGGATACAGCTTTAAGGTCGCCGCCGTAATAATACCTAAGGTACCCTCGCTACCGATGTATAAATTGCGTAAGTCGTAACCGGTATTATCCTTGCGTAAGCCCTTAAGACCATTCAAAATATCGCCTTCGGGTGTCACCACCTCAAGACCTAAGGCTAAATCGCGGGCATTACCATAGCGTAGCACCTGGGTGCCACCAGCATTGGTAGCAAGATTACCACCGATAGTGCAACTCCCCTCGGCGGCCAAGCTTAACGGGAATAAACGCTCATGCTTAGCGGCGGCCTCCTGTACCTGTTGCAAAATACAACCCGCCTGTACCGTGATGGTATCGTTAACCGTGTCGACGTTAAGAATATGGTTTAGACGAGTCATCAAAATCAGCACCGCATCGCCTTTGTTACTCGGGGTGGCCCCGCCGCAAAGGCCGGTATTACCACCCTGTGTCACCATCGGCACTTCATAACGAGCGCATAGCTTAACAACATCAGCCACTTCCTGCGTATTAGCCGGACGAACCACCGCTTGGGCACGACCCTTGTAGCGATTACGCCAATCGCTTAAATATGGCGCCGCTTCCTCACCCTCTAATACGTGCTCGGCGCCGACGATACTAACTAAATCATTGATTAAACTCATTATGAAACCTAAATAATAGATGAAATGCGGACATATCCTAATGTACTGGTATTATACTTCTTTAACTGTTTAATGTACTGTACTTCATGCAAAGGTGATTTTGTGACACAATTTCTCGAGCTCCCGCCACAAGTCTATAAAGCCTATGATATTCGCGGCATTGTGCCCAGCGAATTAAATGCCCCGTTTGCGCAGTTACTAGGGCGCGCCTTGGCACGACGCGCACTGACACTGGGTATTCATGAGGCCGTGGTGGGCTATGATGGCCGGCACAGCAGTCCCGAACTCGCAGCGGCACTCACGGCAGGCATGCGTGCTGAGGGTATCAATACGCTGGATATCGGCATGGTGCCTACGCCGATGGTTTATTATCAAGCAGCTGAGCATGCCATCGGCCTAGCGGTTGCCATTACCGGCAGTCATAATCCGCCCGCCTACAATGGTTTTAAAATCATGCTAGACGGCAAGGCCATTTACGGCGAAGATATTTCCTCACTGCATAGAGAGATGCAGGCCTTAAGCGGTACAGCAATTGCAGCGGAGCGTACACCCGAGGCGCAGGGCCAAGCCACTACAGAGAATGTGATCGAAGCGTATATTGCCCGTATTAGCCGTGATGTCAAATTAGCCCGCCCCATGAAAATCGTTATTGATTGTGGTAATGGCGTAGGTGCGGTGGCAGCCACCAAGCTTTTTCAAGCCTTGGGCTGTGAGGTCGATGAACTCTATTGTGAGGTCGATGGTAGCTTTCCTAATCACCACCCCGACCCAGCCGATCCAAACAACTTACAAGCGATTATCAAGCATCTACAAAATACCGATTGTGAGCTTGGCTTAGCCTTTGACGGGGATGCCGACCGCTTGGGTGTGGTCACTAAAAGCGGTGAGATTATCTGGCCCGATCGCCAATTAATTCTCTTTTTAAGAGATGTATTAAAGCGCGTTCCTGGCAGCACCATTATTTATGATGTGAAATGCAGTCGGCATGTCGGTGAAGCGATTAAAGCTGCCGGCGGTAAGCCTTTAATGTGGAAGACCGGTCACTCGTTGGTCAAAGCAAAAATGGCCGAAATCGGCAGCCCCTTAGCCGGTGAAATGAGTGGTCATATCTTCTTTAAAGAGCGTTGGTACGGCTTTGATGACGGTCTATATGCGGGCGCTCGTTTATTAGAAATTCTCTCCCAAGTCGAGGATCCGAATGGCACCCTAGCAGCACTACCGCAGGATCTTTCCACACCGGAATTAAAGCTAGCCATGCAAGAAGGCGAGCCACATGCCTTGATTGAACGACTACAGCGTGAGGGCCAATTCCCTAGCGCACTCAGTACCAATCAAATCGATGGCGTACGCGCAGAATATGCTGACGGCTTTGGCTTAGCACGTGCTTCCAATACTACCCCGGTGGTGGTACTACGCTTTGAGGCACAGAATGAGGAGGCGTTAAGACGTATTAAAGCAGAGTTTAGAGCAGCTATTTTAGCAATTAGACCGCAGAGTGAATTGCCATTCTAAGCCAATAGATTAAGCAAGTAGTGCCTGATAAAGGGCTACTTGCTTATTTGCGATCAGCTTTTCGTCAAACTCCTCCAAAGCCAGTTGATGACCGGCACGCCCCATGGATTGACGTAATTCCGCATCATCTGCCAATTTCAACACCGCCTCATAGAGCGCTTCAGCATCACACACTTCCACTAAAAAACCGGTGACGCCGCTCTCGATGGCATCTCGGCAACCCGGCACATCAGTCGTCACCACCGCCCTACCGCAGGCAGCAGCTTCAACTAAGGACTTTGGTAGGCCCTCGCGATAGGAGGGCAAAGCAACTATGTGAGATTGACTATACAACTCAGCGATATCCTCCACCTCACCTAGATAGCGAATCTCACGCTGCCATTGGGCCAGCTCCTGCTCGCTAATAGAGGCAGGATTACCAGGATCGGGACTCCCCGCTAATTGCCAAATAATATCATCACGCCCTTGGGCCTTAGCAAGACGCGCTGCACTCACAAACTCCCTAACCCCCTTATCTCGTAGTAAGCGTGCTGCCATCGTCACCACGATAGGTGGTGCCGGGGGTTCCGGCAAGTATTGGTAATGATTTAAATCCGCCCCCGAACCACGGATTAATACTAATTGCTCATCCTTAAGCTGCGTCATCGATTGCAAGGTGGCTTTATCCGTTGTATTTTGCACAATCACGCGACTATTCGGGTGCGCTAGCGCTAAACGATAGAGTTGACGTGTAATCAAGCTAACCACATTCAATTGGCTGCGCTCACCGGTAAATAAAAAACCCATGCCGGAGACCGCATAGACCACCGCCTTGATGCCTGCTAAACGAGCGGCAATGCCACCGTAAAGCAGCGGCTTAATCGTTACCAAATGCACTAAATCCGGTTGTACCCGCTTAAACATTCGATAAAGCGCCCAGATACTCGCTAATTCAATCACGGGGTTCATGCCACTACGACGCATTGGGAATACCACATGCTCAAAGCCATGCGCTTTAATCGTGGCTACTGCCGGACCATCCATGGTGGCAATCACCACCTGGTAACCTTGCGCCTTAGCGGCTAGTGCAACATTTAAACGGTGGGAGAGAAAAAATGCTGGGTTATTGACCACCATAAGTATTTTTTGCATACGTACCGTTCCCTTATTTGTCTATGGCTTCACGCCAAACTGCTTCATAGGCTTGAACCATTTTGGGTAGACTGAAATTATCCAATACCCGTTGACGGCATTGCCGCTTAAACTGAGCGGCTTCAGCACCGGTTAAAAACGTCAGTGCTTGATCAATGCCTTGCGCTAGGGCAGCCGCATCCTGGGGTGGCACGACCCAACCTACCTCCCCTACAATAAAGGCGGCATCGCCTACATTGGTGACCACATTTGGCACTTCACAAGCCATGGCTTCGGCCACCACATTGGGAAAACCCTCGGCCAAGCTCGCTAATACATGCAGATCTAAAATAGGCATTAAGGCAGGCACATCGTCCCGCCGCCCGAGTAGCAACACCTGCTGCCCCACCACTAATTGGGCCTCGGCTAAGAGCGCCATGAGCTCTGCATTACTGCTATCCAAGCCCTCACCGATAAGCAATAATTTAAGACCAGGGCGCTGTGCTTGCAAATGTGCCATCGCTTGAATCAAATTGGCATGATTTTTTAATGGGTTCCAACGGGCCACAAAGCCGATCACCTCATCCTCAATGGCCAGACCCAACTGCTCTCGCATGGCCTTTTTATGTGCAGGGCTTGCTGGCTGCCAACGACTAAGATCATAGCCATTAGGAATCACACGAATTTTAGCAGCTTGGTAACCCCAGGCACGATGCCGCTGTGCTGCCAACTCGGCACAGAACACAATCAAACGGGGAATCAAATACGAAGTCCAAGCAAAATAGCGGGCTAAAATATAGGAGGAACGGCTACTGCTGGCTAGATTATCGCCGGAGTTACGCACCCCCCAAAGCACCGTCCTAATACCGGCCAAACGCGCTGCCAAACCGCCCACCATATCGGCATGGTACATCCAGCATTGCACCACATCGGGGGCTAATTGCTTTAAGGTCTTGCGTAGGCGCATAAAATCGCCGATGGACATTTTGCCGGGTGGCATGTTTAAGCAATGCAATTCAATACCCGCTGCCCGCAGTGCCGGACCAATCACCCCCTCATCCTGCATACTAAGCACACAATGCCGGTCTTTTTTAGCATGAGTCACCAAGCGCTGCAGCACCGTTTCTGCGCCACCATGGCCTAAACCACTGATTAAATGCAACACCTTTAAACCCTTAGGCGCTGAGCTTTGGGCAGTCACACAGGACTTAATCCCTAAGGTTTGAAACAAGGCCTCCCAATGCTGCAAAATGCGTTCGGTGGCGTATTCTTTGAGCACATAGGCTTGACCCTCTGCCGCCAAACGTTGCCTAAGCGCATCATTGGCCAGCAACTGTCTTAAGGCATCAATAAATGCCGCCTGCGTGCTGTGATCATAGTGCCCCGCACTGTTCTTGGAGAATGGCACTAATAGGGCCAAGTTACCCCCTTGGCTAACTTCGGCTGGACCATAGGGGCAATCAATGGCAATCGAGGCTAAGCCATTCGCCATGGCCTCTAATAACACATTAGGAAAGCCTTCACGCTCAGAAGTCATCACAAAGGCATCAGCAGCACGCATACATTGCCAAGGCGTTTTGGTCGCTCCCTTTAATAGCACTTGATTTGATAAGCCTAGCTCATCAATCTGTGCTTGCAAGGATTCCGCTAAGGGACCTGAGCCATAAATATGTAATTGCCAATCGGTGAAATCCTTGGCCACTGCCGCAAAGCAATTGATTAAAAAAGCGTATTGCTTAATGGGCACCAAGCGCCCCATCGCCAATAATACCTTAGGCGGCGACTGACTTGCTTCTGGCCTTGCTTGAGCGCTCGCGCTTGTACGTAATTCCGCCACCAAAGCATCAGATAGCGGATTAGCAATGGTCGGCACCTGCTTAATAGCGGGATTTAACGCTGCATAATCGCTAGCGGCAGCCTGCGTTTGTAGCATCACCGCAGCCGCTTTGGGATAAAGCACTTTTCTAAGCTTTCTCAATATCAGTGGCAAATGGCTTTCTGATAAGGGATCGGTGCGCTCACAAACAATGACCGGCTGTGTTAGGCCGAGCGTTGCTAGTAGCGCCGTGACATTGACATTTGTTAAAAAAGAAACGACCACATCCGCTTGCCATTGTTTAAGTAAACGACGCAGCACCAAGGGTTTAAACAGACGAGCCAAAAGTTTGGATCGAGGTAGGTCTTGGGCCAGCCAATGCAAATCAATACGCTCATCAAGGGGGTAAAAAGACTGACCGGTGCCTTGCGCAAAACAAGGCACAATTCGTACCTCATGACCTAGACGCACCCAATTATTCGCCAAGGTGGCCACCACCCGTTCGGCACCACCGGCGTTCATTGAGCTGATCAGTATAAGGATTTTTCTGCCGCTTGCTGCGGCCTCAAGTGGCTGCATTGGATGGCCTTTTAGCGTTTATTTTGTAAAACGTCTTGGAAGAGCTTATGCCACATACCGCTAATGCGGCGCATACTATAGCGGTCACGCATATCTACCGCACGCCGAGCATAATCCTCCATGCGTTGAGGGTCTCGAATCAAGCTGACAATGCTGTCTTTTAGTGCATCAACGGACTCAGTTTGCGACACCAAATAGCCGTCAATATCATGCCGAATTAACTCGCGTGGGCCCACATCACAATCATAAGCCACGCAAGGCAAACCACAGGACATCGCCTCTTGTAGACTATTTGATAAACCCTCGGAGCGCGAGCTCAGCACAAATAAATCAGCTTGACTATACCACCACTGCATATTACCAACACGCCCTACTAAAAAGACACGTTGTTGCAGACCAGCACGCTCAATTTGTTGCGCTAAACTATCACGCTCTGGCCCCTCTCCTAAAATCAATAAATCCCACTGAGGATAGGCATCGGCAAACTTAGCAAAGCTTTTAATCAATAAATCAAAGCCTTTGACGGGCTGCAGCCTACCGACGGCTAAGAGCCATTTTTTACCCTCCCCCTTGGGTATTTGCACTCTAGGCTCATGCTGCTCCAGAGGCCATTGCACCGCATTTGGAATTACGCAAAAGGAGGCTTTGGGAATCTCTTTTTTTAAATAATCGGCAGTCGCTTGGGTTAAGGTAACAACGCGCGCAGCTTTAGGATAAAAAAATCGTCTGAGACGCTGCCAATGCTTTGACAGCTTTTGAAAAGGTGGATAAGCATGCTCCGTCACAATCACCTGACAAGGTAAGCCCATCGCTGCTATCACCGAAAAAATTGATGCGGATGTCATAAAAGACACCAACAGATCTGGACGATAACGCTTAAGCTCACGACGTAAGCGTCGAATCTGCGTCAAATGCGCAAACAAACCAGTCCTACCGAAAGTATCTAAACTGACGCGCTGCACGCGCGCATCCAATGGGTAAACATCGGTGGCGGGATCTGCTTGCGTCAATACAATCACTTCATAGCCATCGTACGCCCAACGCCTAGCCAACTCAACAGCGACACGCTCCGCTCCCCCACCACGCAACGAGGGAATATATAGAAGAATGCGACTATGTAATTGATTCCTTAACATACAACCTATTGAAACTTAAGCACGCTCATCGTAATTTTAAGAAATTTGTCCCAGCTTGGCTATCACAATACCGATCCGTTTCAGATTTTCACAAATCCGGGCTTAATCACCGTCACTGCCACAAAATAACAGCAAAAAGATAGTAAATACATCATGGCTGTGGCTAACATAATACCCTCAGCACCCATGATAGGAGCTAAGTAGAAACTTAATACCGCTTTAAGTGCGAAATTTGCCACGGCGATGGCTGCCATCAAGGTATAGCGATTTTGACTGGCCATCAATTGAACTAAAATCAACACACCAAAATAAAACGGGAGTTGTAATAAGCCATAACGCATGACGGAAGTGACTGTAGCAGTATTGTCCGCACTAAAGGCGCCACGTTGAAAGAGTAATTGCACCAAGTAAGGACTCAATAACCACAGCACTAGCACCGCCAACACGCCAAGCCCCATCATCCCTAAGGCCCATTTTAGGGCCATTGAACGCGCTTTGGCATACTCACCTTGTGCCTGTACATCGGCCAACACCGGCAAGGCGGCACGCCCCACAGAAGCTGCCCCCAAGCCGATAATTAACGATAGCACCCGTGCCGCATAACCCAAAGTGGCATTCGCATTATCACCGAGTTTTGCCGCAATCATTTGATCCAAGGGTCCCACAAAGCTCATGGCGACCTGCCCGATTAACATCACACCGGCAGCACTGATCACCGCCGCCCAATACGGTGACGATAGACTAATCGAGGGCTTAAACCAAGCGCGATGCGGTTCAGCCCGCGCGGCTAATATTTGTAAAACGAATGCCTGCACCAGATAGCCTAATAAGGTGCCCCATAACAGAGGCACCACTGAGGTATCACCTGGACTCAGTAAAATCCACAATAAAATAAAGAGCGCAGGCAAACTATCTAACAAGGTATTAATATGTTTTTCACGCGCTCTTAAGCGGGACATACTGAGACCAATCAGCAGAATCAGAATCACCGTGGGGGCAAAGCCATAAATCATACGTTGACTCAAGGCCTTGGTCTCCGCACTAAAGCCCTCGGCCGCGTGCGTTAGCACCCATGGCCATAAGTAAAAGGTCAAGCCGCTTAGCAACACCCCGAGCAGCAATAAGATGCCCTCACATTGGGAAATAAAGCGATGCTGCTCTGCTTCAACATCATGCCGCAACTTCACAAAGCTAGGAATTAGCACCATCGAAAAAACGCCCACCAAGGTGCTCGGCAACCAGGTACTCATGGTCATGGTGAACTGGTAGGCATCGACCACATCACTCACCCCATAGCGATTTGCCACCGCCATTTCTTTGAGCGCACCCGCTATTTTCCCGATAAACAAGAAAAAAGCCACCCGCAAAGCGCCTTTGGCAATTCGCAGGTGGTCTCCGTCCAGAGCTTTAAGACGCTTAGACAACACGACTTACTTCAGAAAATTGATATACCACGGCATGGCCTCAGCCAAGCCCTCTCGAATACTATGCGTTGGCTGATAACCCAGTTGCTGAGTGATTTTAGAGATATCGGCTTGGGAATGTCGCACATCACCTGCTCTAAAGTCCTGGTGAATAGGCGCTTGCTCATAAGCAATGCCATTTTCCTGCAACAGCTCCTGTAAAAAGCCGAAGAGCTCATTGAGTGAGGTACGGTGATTTAGGGCCACGTTATACACTTCAAAACCAGAGTCTGGCATCTGCAAGGCGCTGAGAATATTTGCCTGCACCGTATTATCGATATAGCAAAAGTCGCGACTGGTTTCGCCATCGCCATTAATCACCACTGGCTCACCGTGGATCATCGCCGCCGTCCACTTAGGAATCACGGCCGCATATGCGCCGTCCGGCGTTTGACGCTTACCAAAGACGTTAAAATAACGCAAACCAATGGATTTAAAACCATAACTCATGGCAAAAACACGGGCGTATAATTCATTGACATACTTAGTCACCGCATAAGGCGACAAGGGATTACCAATGATCGGCTCCTGCTTAGGGAGCGCCGGATGATCACCATAGGTCGAGCTAGAGGCTGCAAAAACAAAGGACTGTACCCCCTCATCACGCGCCGCCACCATCATATTTAAGGCACCGTCAATATTGACCGCATTGCTTGTGAGCGGGTCATTTAAGGAGCGCGGCACCGAGCCTAAGGCTGCCTGATGAGAGACATAATCCACGCCCTTGACCGCTTCACGACACGTCGCCAAATCACGTATATCGCCCTCAATAAAGCGAAAACCCGCCCACTGTTCAGGCGTCACCTGAGCTTGCACTTCATCAAGATTATGCTGAAAGCCGGTGGAAAAATTATCCAGACCCACGACTTTTTGCTGATGCTTTAATAAAAACTCCAATAGATTGGAGCCGATAAAACCAGCACAGCCCGTAACCAACCATGTTTTGGGTTGGGCTAGGAGTTGTTGCTTGACTGCTTCAAATTTAGTACTCATAACGATGTTAAAAATAAATTAAGCAAACCCACAAAGACTACAGACGCAAATCAGTCTCAGACTCATCAAAGAGATATTTGAGATCGTACAATACATGCTCAGGTTTACCGGTGGCGTGGATTTTAGCTGCCCCCATCGCTTTAAATTGATGATGCCCCACCGCCAGTATGATCGCATCATACACGCCCTCTGCTAGGCTTTGAATGGGTTTAATACCGTATTCACGCTCACATTCTTCTGGATCTACCCATGGATCATAGACATCGACGTTAATATTGTATTCGGCCAGTTCATGAATAATATCCACTACCCGTGTGTTACGCAGATCCGGGCAATTTTCCTTAAAAGTCAGACCCATGACTAAGACGCGAGAATCTTGCACCTGAATTCGCTTTTTTGTCATGGCTTTAATCAGCTGAGCCACAACATAGGTACCCATGCTGTCATTTAAACGACGACCCGCCAACACAATCTCGGGATGATAACCAATAGACTGCGCTTTATGGGTTAAATAATAGGGGTCCACACCAATACAATGACCACCCACCAAACCCGGACGGAATGGCAAGAAGTTCCACTTGGTGCCGGCAGCTTTTAGCACGGCTTCCGTATCAATGCCCATACGATTAAAAATGATCGCTAATTCATTAATTAAGGCAATATTGACATCACGTTGTGTGTTCTCAATCACTTTGGCCGCTTCAGCCACCTTAATACTCGGTGCCTGATGCGTACCGGCGGTGATAATTTGCTGATACAACTGATCAACTAAGGCTGCCACCTCGGGCGTAGAGCCTGAAGTCACCTTCACAATATTGCTAACGCGACGCTCCTTATCACCTGGATTAATACGCTCTGGACTATAGCCGGCAAAAAAATCCTGATTAAACTTAAGACCAGAAAACTGCTCTAGCACTGGCACACAATCATCCTCAGTCGCCCCGGGGTAAACCGTGGATTCATAAATCACAATATCACCCCGCTGCAAGACCTTAGCCAACATCTCCGAGGCCTTAATTAAGGGGGTCAAATCAGGACGCTTATACGCATCAATCGGTGTTGGTACCGTCACAATATAGACATTGGCCTCGCGTAATTCCTCAGGATCGTGGGCATAACGCAAATGCGTTGCTGCTGCCAAATCCTCGGACCCGACTTCAAGCGTATGATCATGACCGCCTTGTAATTCCTCAACGCGCTGACGGTTAATATCAAAACCAATCACCGAACGCTTTTTACCAAACTCCACGGCCAGTGGCAAACCCACATAGCCTAGACCAATCACTGCAAGTTTAATATCTTCCAACTTCAAGGCAAACTCCTAACAACACAATAATACATATCATTTATCTGCGACTAAACACAGAGGGTAATAACAACCAACGCGGACAACGCCAGTTCACTAAACGCGAGTACAGCCACAAATATAGCACTGAGAACACAAACATAGACAGGCATAGGAACCATGCCTGATCCCAGAAAATCGTGGCGGGTACTAAACCAATCAAACACAGTACCCACAAATAAGGTGAGGTTAAGGCATTACATAAGGCCGGTACACTGTCGCGACTATCACGACTGAAGGTCACTCTCACTAAGCGGCGGAAAATTAATTGATGTAAATGCAAGGCATCCGGCTGATCTACCCGCACTTTACGGATAAAGCGACGACGCCAAATCGAAAACATGGTTTCAAAAACCGGATAAAACAGCACCGCAATGGCATAAAAAGGTGATACCGAAGGATTGCGCGCTACTAATTGCACCGCCAACTCAGCCAACATAAAGCCGATAAAATAAGCGCCACCATCGCCTAAAAACACGCGCCCGAAGGGAAAATTCCACACCAAAAAGCCCATCACCGCAGAAGCCATGGCTAAAGCGATGACAAAAATTGCCGTGTCATTGACCTGATAGGCTACTAAGGCCAGTGAAATGGCAATTAAGCAAGAGACCATGCCGGCAAGACCATTCATCCCATCAATTAAATTCATGGCATGGGTACAGCCACCGACCGCTACCATAGTAAAGAGTAAAGATACCGGCCAAAAACTAAGCACCCAATCAAGCCATTCAAAGCCTACACGGGAGACGCCACCAAAAAACCACCAGGCAATGGCAGCCGATGCAAAGGCTGCTAATAAACGCTTACCCGCACCGATGTCCTTGGTAATATCCTCTAAAATGCCTGCCACAAACACCGGCATGGCAGCCACAAATAGCGCTGGCCAAAACCAATTGAGCGTAGTATTGTCCGGCCTCCCTAAAACCAACAAGCCCGCCAAGGTCCCCGCGAACACGGCTAAGCCACCAATACGCGGCGTGGACCGTACATGCGAGGCCTGTGGCTTATTCAGATCAGAGTCACCAGTAAAGCGCCCATGCCAACGCTCGGAGGCGATAATCAAACCGCCCACCGAAAAAGCCACAATACAAATCAAAAGATATTGCCAAGCTTCTGTCACAACGTTCTACTATAAAAAGAATGAATTAGTTGAAAAAGGCACTTAAGTAAGTCATTTGCACTGACGCCCACTTAATGCCTCTACCCTGTGTGCTGCAAGTCTAACAGCTGAGGGAGTATTAAGGTATTAAAAGATATTGTAATTTGCAACAACGATGAATTGTTATTTATTGGACATGTTCAGCCATTGTTGATAAAAACAGACGTTTGGCCAGCCGTCCTTACATCGACTGAGCATTAGGGCAGCAAATTTTTTGCAAAAAAAACCCGGAATCAAAAGATTCCGGGCAAATCCACCAAAGGAGGAGGGTGGAGGAGACATCTGCATAAACTAAAGTCTGAGTTAGTAAGGAGAAAACTAATCAAACTCCAGTTTAAATCACTGCGAGCTATAGGACAAACCCTAATAACCCGACAACAATTAAATATTAACAAAGTTTTTGTTGCGTTGCAAGAAAAAACTAATGAAAACCCTAGGTGCACGATGTGATTGTTGTATTTTTGACATTTTTCAAAAAAACTTCAATACACTAACATGCCCATACCGTGTAGTCGCTAATTTTTAGCCCTCTTTTAGCCATCAAATAACCCATTAGCGCTACTAAAACGGCATAATGTTAGATACGATTGAATCTTAAGAATAGCTATAAGGAAATCAGATTATGCAATGCTCTGTCGAATGGAATGGTCCCGAGGGTATGTTATTTGTTTGCCAAACCGGTAGTGGTCATACCTTAACCGTGGATGGACCGCCTGAGGGCGGCGGTAATAATCTGGCCCCTCGCCCCATGGAAACCTTGCTAAGCGGCGCTGGTGCCTGCTCAGCCTATGATGTGGTGATGATTTTACAACGCAGCCGCAAGGATATTCGCCGTTGTCGTTTAAATATCACCTCGGAACGTGCTGAAACAGACCCCAAGGTATTTACCAAAATTCACTTCGAATTTATCGTCAGCGGTCGCGACTTACAAGACAAAGTAGTCGAACGCGCCATTAACCTAAGCCATGAAAAGTATTGTTCCGCCGTGGCCATGCTAAATAAAACCGCTGAAATTACACATTCCTATCGGATTGAGGAAGTTTAAGTAATGAGTTCACAGGATATTTTCACTAGCAATCAGGCAGCTCGCTCTGATCAGTATGAGCAAATGATGCGCTTTGTCTTTGACCATGGTGTTGACAAGTCGGATCGCACAGGCACCGGCACACGCTCACATTTTGGCTATCAGATGCGCTTTGATTTACAACAGGGCTTTCCGCTCGTTACTACAAAAAAAATCCACTTGCGCAGCGTGATTTATGAATTACTATGGTTTTTACGTGGTGATTCTAATATTCGTTGGTTACAGGAGCATGGGGTAACGATTTGGGATGAATGGGCTGATGCAGCGGGGGAATTGGGTCCCGTTTATGGAGTCCAATGGCGCAGTTGGCCAACACCAGACGGTGGCAGCATCGATCAAATTGCACAATTAATGACGCAGCTCAAAAGCAATCCTGACTCACGCCGTCATATTGTGGCGGCATGGAACGTGGCAAATATCGATGAGATGAAGTTACCGCCCTGTCACTGTTTATTTCAATTCTATGTGGCAGAAGGCAAGCTGTCTTGTCAGCTCTATCAACGTAGCGCCGATATTTTCCTAGGCGTGCCTTTTAATATTGCGAGCTACTCACTACTCACCCATATGATTGCTCAGCAATGCGGCTTAGAGGTAGGTGAATTTATCTGGACTGGGGGCGATACACATATTTACTCCAACCATTTTGAGCAGGTCAAGGAGCAGTTATCGCGTGAGCCCTACCCCTACCCTCAATTAAAGATTTTGCGCAAACCTGACTCAATTTTCGATTATCGCTTTGAAGATTTTGAGTTTGAAAACTATCAGCACCATCCACATATCAAGGCGCCAGTGGCTGTATAAATTAGCGCTTTACAAAGGAATAAAGCATGCCAAGTATTAATATTATTGTGGCTTATTCAAAAAACAATATCATCGGTCTGCAGGGACAAATGCCTTGGCACATCCCTGCGGATTTAGCCTATTTTAAAAAGACCACCATGGGTGCGCCGATTATTATGGGCCGCATCACCTGGGAGTCCTTAGGGCGTCCCCTTCCAGGGCGTTTGAATATTGTGATTAGCCGTGATGCCAGCTATATCGCCGAAGGCGCTGAACTCGTTGCTGATCTCGACGCTGCGATTGCCCTAGCCAAAGAAAAAGCACCGGCGCAGGATATTTTTATTATCGGCGGTGGGCAGATTTATGCCGAAGCGCTGGCAGCTGATGTGGTTAATAAAGTCTATGCCACTGAAATTCACAATCAGATTGAGGGTGATACCGCCTTTCCAGCACTAGATAAAAACACCTGGAAGGAAGTTAGCCGTAGCCCCCAACCTATTGACAATAATTATGATTTTGATTTTGTGGTGTATGAGCGTGTGTGATTTTAATTAGGAGGGATGGTTAAAAATGAGCAGATTTTCTTGGCAAATACCTGAGTATTACAATATTGCTGTCGACACGTGTGATAAATGGGCCGACGGTAGTGGACGATTAGCACTAATAGAAGAAGTTGCTGGTGAGACCAAGCACTACAGTTTTGATCAACTGCGTGATTTTTCTAATCAATTTGCCAATGCACTTAAAGCGACTGGCGTAAAAAAAGGCGATCGTGTTGGTATTTTATTAACTCAGGGTTTGGCAACCGGCATTGCTCATTTAGCGACTTATAAGTTAGGTGCTATTGCCGTTCCGCTATTTGCTTTGTTCGGCTTGGATGCGCTTAGTTTTAGAATCGCTCATGCCGGAATTACTACCCTAATTACCGATCAGGGCGGCTTAGATAAAATCAATACGATACGTAGTGAAATTCCTTGTTTAAAAAATATTTTTAATATCAATCAAGAGTATAGCGATGAAAAGGCTCTTTCGTTCTGGTCTGAGCTTAATGCTCAACCACTAACTTTTGAAGTCGCAAATACCCTCGCCGAAGATCCTGCTATCATTATTTTCACTTCAGGCACTACCGGTAAACCAAAGGGTGCCTGCCATGCACACAGGGTGTTACTCGGTCATTTACCTGGCGTTGAAACTTCCCACAACAATGAGATGGATAGTGATGATACCATTTTCTGGACACCCGCAGACTGGGCTTGGATTGGTGGACTATTAGATTTGCTTTTGCCGGCATGGCATCACGGACGCCCTGTAGTTGCCTCTCGCGCCTCTAAATTCAACGCAGAAGATGCTTTTAGTTTAATGAACAAACATCAAATCACCCATACTTTTTTACCACCAACTGCGCTTAAAATGCTGCGATTTTTAGAAAAACCACAGCAAAGGTGGTCACAATTAAAGTTACGTTCAATCGCTAGTGGTGGTGAAACACTCGGGAAAGAACTACTTGACTGGGGCCGAGACAATTTAAATCTCATAATCAATGAGTTTTATGGTCAAACCGAGTGCAATATGATTGTTTCTAGTTGTGCGAAAAAGTTTGCCCCTAAGTCCGGCAGTATGGGTAAAGCTGTACCCGGCCATCATGTTACGATTATCAACTCCGCAGGTGAGCCCGTCGCTGCGGGTGAAGAAGGTGATATTGCTGTCTTAAAACCTGACCCAGTGATGTTCCTCTACTATTGGAACGACCCTGAAGCCACTAAGCAAAAATTTAATGGTGAATATCTACTCACCGGCGATCGTGGCGTGATGGATGAAGACTCTTATTTCTTTTTTATAGGGCGCGATGATGATGTAATTACTAGCGCTGGATACCGTATCGGCCCTGGTCCAATTGAAGACGGACTACTAAGTCACCCTGCTATCAGTATGGCGGCGGTTATCGGTATCCCGGATCCAGATCGCACAGAGATTGTCACAGCATTTGTTGTACTAAAAGAAGGCTATGTAGCAAGCGAGCAGCTTAAAAAGGATTTACAGGACCACGTACGTACTCGGGTCGCAGCACACGAATATCCGCGACAAATTCATTTTTTGGATGAACTGCCAATGACGACTACGGGCAAAATCATCCGTAAAGAATTACGTAATTTAAAAGCATAGTCCTAACTATCTTTTTCTAATCTGGCAAAAATAGCGGCGAGCTCAGCCGCAGCTAAATGCATATCATCTAAATAGCTGAGCAGTTCATCCATTGATTTTCTGACAGTGGGTGCATGAGTAAAAATCGTTGCGAAGGGTGTTTTATCACCATTAGGTACAGGTACAGAGCATGCCACCATACCAGGGATAAACTCTTCATTATCCACCCCATAGCCATTTTTATTCGTGTGTTTCAGACAGTTAATCAGTTCATCCTTATCGATAATTGTGTTTTTTGTCAAAACACGTATTGGCATACTATCAATAATTTTTTTTTGCTGTGCTACCGACATATAGGACAAAAGCAGCTTACCACTAGCACTAGCCCATATTGGTATTCGATGACCCTCAGGTATATTAATTTGCAAAGGCCAATTGGATAACACCCTATCCATATAAACAATCTCTAAATCCTGGATAAATGCAATCCCCACCGTTTCCTGAATTTTATTGCTGAGTTTTTGCAAAACAGCTTGACGCTCTGTTTTATAAATAAAATTACTTTTTAGTAAACTCATCATCAACTTATGAGTTCGATGACCACAAATCACCCCACCTTGCACATCTAAGGTTAAAAAACCTTCTTCTTGTAATTGATTGACAAGGCGGTGAATACTGGGTTTAGGAATATCCAATTCTAAAGCAAGTTCGGCCGGGCTGACTGGACGAGGAGCCTCAGCAACCATCTCTATAATCTGCATTACCCGTTCAACACTAGAACCCTTTTTTCTTTTCACCGAGGCGACCCCTTGCATCAACGCTGTCGTTAAAAACCTAGAATAACCCCTAGATCTATTCCTAACATAATTACCATAAAATACAATTATAACGATACAAATCGTATCACTATAAAAAATAAAAACCAACCAAATTTAATATCTTACTCTATCCTTTAGGAGACTAAGTATGGCTAATACCATTATCCTGCCGCGTATTATGGAAGTAGGCAAAAACGCTTGTGAGAGATTACCTGCAATTATGGAATCCCTTGGAGTTTCGAAGCCTTTGATTGTAACAGACAAGATGATGGTACAACTTGGCTACGTTAAAAGAATACAAACCGTTTTGGATGCTCAACAATTTACTACCGAAGTCTTTGACGACACCATCCCAGAGCCAACTGACACCTCAATTATGGGTGGTGTTAACATATTAAAAAACGGTGATTTTGACTGCCTGATTGCCTTGGGCGGCGGTAGCCCCATAGACAGCGCCAAAGCAATCGGCATTTTAGGAAAGTTCGGGGGCGTGATAGGTGACTACAAATTTCCACGCATAGTAAACGAAGAAAATCTGCCTATTATTGCTATTCCAACCACAGCGGGCACTGGATCTGAAGCGACAAAGTTCACAATTATCACAGATGAAGCAAACAATGAGAAGTTGCTTTGCGTTGGCATTGCATTTATGCCGATTGCCACAATTATTGATTACAGCTTAACACTCAGTGTACCACCACGTACAACAGCCGACACAGGTATTGACGCAATGTGCCATGCGATTGAGGCATATGTCAGTCAAAAACGTAATGCCTTTAGCGATCAGCAATGTCTTGCCGCTTTGCGCTTAATTGGCCCCAATATTAAAAGAGCCTATCACAATGGTAATGATGAACAAGCGCGTGAAAAAATGATGTTAGGTTCAACCCTAGCTGGTATTGCCTTCAGCAATTCATCCGTAGCTTTAGTGCATGGTATGAGTCGTCCTATTGGTGCTTTTTTTCATGTACCTCATGGACTTTCTAATGCAATGTTACTCCCCTCAGTCACTGAGTTCTCAATACCATTGGCCGCAACACGTTATGCAGAATGTGCCTTGGCTTTAGGTGTTGCCAATGAGGACGATGGAGTTGCTCAAGCCAATGCAAAACTAATTGAATTTCTGAAGGATTTAAATCAAGAACTACAAGTGCCCACCTTAGCTGAGTTCGGCGTAGAAAAAACAAAGTTTGATTGCGTAGTAGAAACAATGGTTGAACAGGCTTTTGCATCAGGTTCGCCTAATAACAACCCACGCATACCATCCAAAGAGGAAATGCTGAACTTATACCATGGACTATGGTAAGCGGTTCCAATGACTTATAAATACTTAATTTAATCAAAGAGAAGTCAATGCAAAAAGTAGGTCATTATATAAACGGCCAAGTAATAACTGATGGTGAGAGAAGCCAGCCAGTATATAACCCGGCAAAAGGGATTATCAGCAGAGAAGTTCTGCTTGGCAATACTAAAACTATTGATCAAGCTGTAGCAGCCGCTAAAGTTGCTTTTCCAACGTGGAGCAAAACCACGCCCATACAAAGAGCGCGTATCATGTTTAAGTATAAGGAACTTCTTGAGCATCACGCAGATGAAATTTGTCATTTAATCGGCGAGGAACACGGAAAAATTGTCCATGACGCTCGCGGCGAATTACAGCGCGCTATTGAAAACGTTGAGTTTGCTTGCGGCATCCCTGAACTACTTAAGGGTGAGCACAGCCGCAATGTAGGTTCTGAAATTGATTCTTGGAGTCAATTCCACCCGCTCGGTGTTGTTGCTGGCATCACACCATTTAACCTCCCGGTGATGGTTCCACTATGGATGTTCCCACTAGCAATTGCTTGCGGCAATACTTTCGTTTTAAAACCATCTGAACGAGATCCAAGTGCCACCCTATTTGTTGTTGAGTTAATGAAAAAGGCTGGACTACCTGACGGTGTACTTAACTTAGTCAACGGTAGCAAAGAAACGGTTGATGCTTTACTAGAACATAGAGATGTAGAGGCTATCAGCTTTGTAGGCTCCACACCCATCGCCGAATATATTTACAGTAAAGCTACTGCTCATGGCAAGCGCTGTCAAGCCTTGGGCGGTGCTAAAAACCACGCAATTGTGATGCCTGATGCCGATTTAGACAATGTCGTTAACTCATTATTGGGTGCGGCTTTCGGCTCATCCGGTGAACGTTGTATGGCACTTTCAGTCGCGGTTGCTGTCGGCGACGAAATTGCTGACAAAATGATTGCTCAGTTGAGTGCAGCAATTGAGAAACTGAAAATCGGCGCCTACCACGACGCCAGCAATGATTTTGGGCCGGTTATCACAGCTGAGCACAAAGACAAAGTTATCGCTCATATACGCAGTTGTGTTGAGCAAGGTGCAACTCTTGTTGTTGACGGCACTGATACCAAGCCTGAAGGGTATGAGAATGGTTTTTTTGTTGGCGCCACGCTTTTGGACCATGTCACTAAAGATATGGATAGCTATAAAGCTGAGATATTTGGTCCCGTATTACAAGTGATGCGTGTTAGCTCAATGGAAGAAGCCATGGAACTAATTAATCAGCATGAATACGGAAACGGCACTTGTATTTATACTCGTGACGGTGAAGCAGCTCGATATTTTAGTGACAATATTAAGGTAGGCATGGTTGGTATTAATATCCCCTTGCCAGTACCCGTTGCTTATCAAAGTTTCGGCGGATGGAAACGCTCTTTATTCGGCGATTTATTTATGTACGGGTCAGATGGTGTACGCTTCTTTACTCGTCGTAAAACCATCACACAACGTTGGCCGAGTGCATCAGTTCGTGAAGGGGTTCAGTTTTCAATGCCAACACTGTAGTCTGAACTTAGTCTTAACAATAAAGCACCTAAATAGGTGCTTTATTGTTATGTATGAAAAGACCAACCTTTAAAAATTACTTCGATGCGCAAGCCTTGATTTTCTCTAAATCTGGACCCTCAATACTACGACCTAAATTAAAAGGCTTAGACATTTCACGCCAATCTTTATAGTCATGAAGATACTCTATCTGACTTGCGTAGACTTTAGCAGCATCAGGGTTACTGCAAGCAACGTTAACCATCACTTCGTTAGTTACTTTCTGAATAGCTTCTAAGTCTTCTTCACTAAAGCGATGGATTTCTACACCTGCTTTCTGGAAGGTACGAACACCCTTAAGTGCTTGTTTTTCTGAATTAGTGATACCCCACATCATCGTGGCTTGAGCTGCAATCTTAAGCTTTTCCTGAGTAGCAGGACTTAAAGCATCCCAAGCCTTTTTATTGATCATCACGCCAAAAACAGAAGCCGATTGGTGCCAACCTGGGGTAGTCCAATGCTTAGTCACCTGATGTAAGCCAGCAGACACATCAACATTAGGGGTTGAGAATTCAGCGCCATCAATTACGCCTCGTTCTAGTGATTGATAAAGCTCCTGACCCGCCATAGAAACTTGGGTACCACCAATCTTTTCAAGCACTTGACCTTGTTCTAGGCCAGATAAGCGTAAACGCTTACCTTTAATTTCGTCGATATTACGAACAGGATCAACTGTATGGAAGCCTGATTCATTATTGGTGACATTAAATGGCAGATACACCATACCATACTTGCCGAAAATTTCATTATACATTTCGGCACCGCCCCACTCATTAATCCAGTTAGCATAATCCATTGCATTAAACAAACTGGAGTGCGTTGCTAAAGGAGAAAATGCGGGGTTACGACCAGCCCAATAACCCGGCCAATCTGCACCTGCTTCAATAGTGCCTGATTCTACCGCACTAAAAACCTCACCACTTGGCACTAGCGAGCCACCCTCAAAGAATTCAATTTGTAATTCATCGCCGGCAAGCTTATTAACTAATTCCACCCATTTCTTATCAGTTTCAATCAACTCAATAGAAGCTGGCCATGTACTGGTCATCGTCCACTTTTTTGGTGCTGCCTGTGCTAAACCCATGCCACCCAAAATAGCAGTTCCTACTAATACGTGTACTGTTTTTTTAATTAATGACATTTTGTCTCCTTATCTTATAAATTAATTCCCATATAACACTTGAGGTAACCAAGTAATTAAACCTGGGAAAATAGCGCATAAAATACACATTAAAATAACGATGAAAATGAAAGGAATAACCCCCTTAACAATTTCAATCGTTTGGATCGATTTAGGCGTTATTGCCCGTAAATAAAACAAAGCGTAACCAAATGGTGGCGTTAGGAAAGAAGTCTGAAGAAGCACTGCTACCAACACAACAAACCATAAAATGCTAATACCCATTTCTTGAACTAAAGGTAACAAGATCGGGAAAGATAAAAGCACGATACCGGTCCAATCAAGGAAACAACCCAAGACAAAAACGACAAATAACATCACAATAATCAAAGCCCAAGGTGCCATATCCAGACTTCGCATCAATTCCTGCACTGCACTTAAACCGCCCGTGATATTAAATACCCCGGTAAAAGCAGTCGCTCCTACCACAATAAATAAAATCATTGCAGAGGTACGACCTGTCTCATAAAGCGCACTCAAAAACATCCGCCAGCGAAACTTTCCGCGAAGTACCACAAAAATAAACGACAGCAAACAACCAATGGCAGAAGCCTCGGTGGCCGTTGCAACACCTAGAAGCATTGAGCCCAAAATACCCAAAATCAACAAAATAGGTGGCACGGCTTCAATAATAAGCATCTTCGTCAATTCAGCACGACTAATTTTCTCTTCAGGCTCCACAGACGGCGCACTGGCTGGGTCACGCCAAGCAACAAACACCACCCATGCGGCATATAACAGACCTAGTAAAAGACCAGGAATCAATGCCCCGGCAAACAACTCACCAATAGATAAAGGTGAATAACTGGCCATTAAAATCAGCATAATTGACGGTGGGATTAAAATACCTAAACAACCAGAAGCCGCAATCACACCCGTTGTAAGTCGCGGGCTATAGCCGTAATTAAGCATTGGACGCAATGCCATCATACCAGTGACAGTAATTGATGCGCCTATAATTCCAGTCGTTGCTGCCAACAGCATGGATAAAAACACAACAGCCAAAGCCAAGCCCCCACGCACGCGTGAAAGCAAATGACGTAGGGCTTCAAACATCTTATCTGTGACTTCTGAATCCGATAAAAATCGTGCCATTAAAATAAACAAAGGGATGGCAATTAAGGTATAGTTATCAAGCACGTCACCATAAATACGGTTGATCACAATACCCAAGACCATCGGCTTGCCAGCAATAAACGCCCCCAATACCGCAACACCGCCCAAGACAAAAGCTAGGGGGTGCCCCATAAATAAACCTACCAAAAGTAGGCCACCCATAATTAATGCAATATATTCACCTGACATGAGCTATACATCCTTTTTAAACAGCAGGCGAAGCACTTCAGCCACTCCTTGCAAAAGCAACAGAGCAGCGGCAACAACCATCGAAATTTTTAGTGGATAAATGGGCAATTGCACAGCACCATAAGTAGTTTCTGCCTGTGCTACTGAACGCATAGCAAACTCATAACTGCGAGTTAAGAATATCCAACTAAAAGGAAAGAAAAAGATAAGGTATCCAGCAATGTCTACCCATTTCTGCGCTCTTCTTGATAAATGCTGGACCAGAAGATCTACACGCACATGAGCCTGGTGCTTTAGGGCATAAGCACCCAACATCATAAAATAAAAACCGTAAAGCTGCTTTGTAACATCAAATGACCATCGGGTGGGTTGATGTAAGGCGTAACGCATAAACACTTCATAGATAATGATGACTGCAAAAATAATGGCTATGAAAGACACTATTTTCCCAATCACCTCATTTATCACATCAATAATTCGTATGATCATGGGCCCCCTTTATGTGTACATTCCAATATATAGTAATAGACAGTAACTAACTGTACATCGCCTTCCAACTGCTCGCAAGCTAGTACTTATCCCTGTTTTACATCATTGCTTTAGTACAAATAAAAATTCGCCGTCCGAACCGAGGTCGTGACGACGAACTAATAAATTTACAAAATTAAAAAGCCACCCAACTTTCTCCTTTATTCATCATTTTTGTCGAGACAGCTTTTCATTACCCTACGAATCAATGAGTTAGTATCAAATAGAACTGTTTTTTATGGTGTCTGATAAACTATTAGCCCACCCCCTCAAGCAAAAAGACGCTCATGCTTTTCACGCAGCCGTTGCCGGTCCGCATCAAATACTAGCGCCTTTTCAGCGCGCTCAAGCGCCACCTCCGCCACCTCTTTTGCGGCATGACGCACACCAGATTCAGGCGCATGCTGGGCAATGCCTGCCAACACCTTTTGCATCACCAAATTCACTTCAAGCATATGCCCACCATCGCGCATTAAAGGCAAGAAAGCATCCACCAACCATTCTTGATAGTCAATAGCGACAATCGATAAGCGATCGAAGCCTGAGTCCGAGGCCTGTGCTTCATCTGTCTCTACCTCCTCAATCAGTAAAGACATCAAATCATACATCACTTGAATCGCTGTACCCGGATCGTTAACGGCGGGAGACAAGGCGCGCTGCCCCGCCTCACTCATCACTAAAAAGCCCCATGCCGGATCCTGCTCAAAACTGCGCGCTACATCCACCACAAAACAACTCCTCATATTGGCTAGCGCCTGCTCACTATCATCATTCGACCTGAATTGCACTAAGGCCAACACCGTACTAGGGAGAATCATTTCTCCTGGGCGCACCATAATATGCAAATAGCAGTCACTATCTTCAGCCTTTTTTTGTAAACCGGCTAAATCAATATGGGTTAAAAAACCGCTCTTGTTGTGCCTCAGCGCTTTTGCCCTGTCATCCACGGTGCCTTGCCAAGTCGCGCCTAAGTTGGGTCGTAGACGCACTTCACGCAAGGGCTTTTGCGTAGCGGCTTTAATCTTACTCAGCGTATTCGCTAAACGCCCCAATAACGATAAAGTATGCACCCAACGAATCAGCGTAATGATCAAATACAGCAATACAAATAATGTGGCAATAAATAAGGCAAAACGACCATTTTGTCCATAGTAGCCCAGTCCCAACGCAACTCTGGCAATAATGGCATAAATAAAAGCCGAAATAAAACTAGCAATTGCCATCCGTGTATTATCATCACTCATGACCAATTCGGTGGCACGCGGTGTAGCACCATTGGAGGCGGAGGAAAAAGCCGACACCATAATGGATAAAGAAAAGGTACTGACCGCCAACATACTGGAAGCAATCACATCCAATAAGCTCTGCAGGGTATCTAAATCAATGTCTGGCAAAAAGCTTGGTGGCACAAATACATTGACCCAAGCAGCGGCAGCGGCAATCAACAACGCCAACAAGGCACCGGCCGTTGGCATTAACCATAACTGATTGCCAGGTTTACGCAAATTAACTATCAATCGGTAAAACATAGCGATAACATAAAATAAAGCTTGGGCTAATAAGCGGGCACGCTGCGCCTAGCCATTAGCCCAAAACAACTACTCCACGTGCTCTTCCGCTTGCTTCAGAGTCGCTTCTGCTACACAGCGCCAGTCATAACCAGAGGGTGCCTGGAAAATACGCAATCCGAAGACATGAGCAACAGCAAAAATATGATCGAAAATATCGCTTTGAATCGTTTCATACTCGCCCCAGGCGGTGGTATTGGTAAAGCAGTAGACCTCCAACGGCACCCCTTCAGCGGTGGCTGCCATCTGTCGCACCATAATCGTCATATGCTGATGAATCCTCGGGTGCTGCTTTAAATAAGCCACAATATAAGCCCTAAAGGTGCCGATATTGGTTAAATGGCGCTGATCCAAAAAGCGTGCCATCCCCTCTGCAGCAAGCTCCTTATTGTGCTCGGAAATTTCTTTACTTTTAGCAACTAAGTACTGCGCTAAGCGACGACTGCCGCTCATTTTTTGCAACTCCTCAGCATCGATAAAACGAATGCTATTAATATCAATACACACTTGACGCTTAATACGGCGACCACCCGACTCCTGCATGCCGCGCCAGTTTTTAAAGGAATCAGAAATCAAAGCAGAGGTTGGAATGGTGGTGACCGTTTTATCAAAGTTTTGCACCTTTACCGTGGTTAAACCGATTTCCACCACATCCCCATCCGCATTGTACTTGGGCATTTCAAGCCAGTCCCCTACTCTGAGCATGTTATTAGCTGATAACTGAATACCTGCCACAAAACCCATAATCGGACTCTGGAACACCAACATCAACACCGCCGTCATCGCACCGAAACCACTGATCACAATGCCCGGCGATTGCCCCATCAGCACGGAAATAATCAAAATAATGGTGATGACCGCAATCACTAATTTAAACGTTTGTTGAAAACCCTGTACCGGTAAGGCGTCCAACTTATGATTACGTCTTGCCATGCGCCCTAGTACATCAACAAAGGAGGCAATGGAAAGGGCCGAAAAGATCAGTATCAACACCCGTGCGACCATCATAATCAACCGTAGAAAATCATCCTGTGACTCAAGCAACAACTCGCTGAGCGCACGGAAGACCATAATCACGGTGGTTAAATACACATAATGCAGGGTTTTTGACTGCCCTAAAATCGGTAAAAAGGAGCCTTTGGTCTTCTGTAAAAAACGACGAAAAATACGATCGACCAAGGTCTTAGCCGTAAAATAATAAACAACCGTGATGGTTAAAATACACAGAAGAAATACAATCTTGACGACTAGGGTGTTATCAGCTAGGCCAATACTCTCCAGCACTCCAAGAATACTATCTCTCATAAAAAGCTCCCTTGTTAATAACAATTCATGCAAACAATTAAAGCTCCGTACAGATAGGAGCTTTAATTAATAGATGAAAAAAATTGCTTTATTCAGTCACCGGTTGACGCATCGTCACAAACTCTTCAGCTGCCGTCGGATGGATACCAATGGTGCTATCGAAAACTGCTTTGGTTGCACCAGCCTTTATTGCGACAGCAAAACCTTGTGTAATTTCGCCGGCATCATCGCCCACCATATGCAGTCCCACAACCCTATCACTGGCTTTATCCACCACGAGCTTCATCATGGTACGGGCACTGCTGCCGCTAAGCGTATGCTTTAGTGGTCGGAAATCGGTACGATAAATCACCACCTTATCAAATTGCTCATGCGCTTCTTCTTCGGTCAAACCCACAGTACCAATATTAGGATGCGTAAAAACAGCTGTCGGAATATTGTCATAACTCAGCTTACGCTCACCCTTGCCAAATAAATAATCCACCAGCACCATGGCCTCACCAGTCGCAACAGGTGTTAACTGAACCCGATCGGTGACATCACCTAAGGCAAAAATGGATGGGATATTACTGCGGTAGTTTTCATCAACCAGGATCTCACCTCGTTGACCGAGTGTGACGCCCACCCTTTCTAGGCCTAAATCAGCGGTTCTAGGGACACGACCAGTGGCATACATCACGGCATCCACCTCAAGCGTGTCGTTATTTTTGAGATGCACCAGATAATGATCCGCTTTTTTCTCAATCGAGGCGACATCGCTTTGAACCCGTAGATCAACACCTGCTTTACGCATTTCCTCGCTTATATGCTGACGAATATCACCGTCAAAACCTCGCAACACCTGCTCGCCACGGTAAAGCTGGGTAACCTGGGAGCCTAAGGCATTAAAAATGGAGGCAAATTCACACGCAATATAACCGCCACCCACGATTAAAAAGCGTTTAGGAAACACAGGTAAATCGAACACCTCATTGGAGGTAATCACATGCTCTTTGCCTGGCATGTCGGGCACCATCGGCCAACCGCCAGGCACAACTAAAATATACTTGGCGCTATACTGCTGGCCCTCAACCTCAACCGTATGCTCATCAAGCAACTTGGCCCAACCACGAATCAGTTCAGCCCCTGAATTTTTAATCAGATTATCGTAAATACCGTTTAAGCGCGTGATTTCCTGAGCACGTTGACGCTTTAGTACCTCCCAATCCAAGCTAGTCTCACCCACTGACCAACCATAGCCGGCAGCTTCGCTAAAGGCCTCATTAAACTGGGCAGCATAACTATAGAGCTTTTTAGGAATACAACCGACGTTCACGCAGGTACCGCCTAAATCCTTAGACTCGGCAATCGCCACTTTTGCTCCGGCTTGAGCAGCAAAACGAGCAGCTCTCACGCCGCCACTACCTGCACCAATAACAAAAAGATCGTATTGATATTCCATAAAAACTCCCGATAAATTTAAACTTCAAAATAAATCATTAGGTAGCCGCCAATGAAACTACGACTTAGCACCTAAGTCATTTTCACCTGCTTCATAAATGACATTAGCACGACCCACCAATAAAGGATCGATTTTACCTACTGCCTTAATGTCTTTATTTGCGTAATCAAAGCGATGTAGTACGTAGCGCATCGCATTTAAACGCGCCCGTTTCTTACAATTGGATTTGACCACAGTCCACGGCGCATCACTGGTATCGGTATGGTAGAACATCGCCTCTTTAGCGGCAGTATAATCATCCCATTTATCAAGCGAAGCCAAGTCAACCGGTGATAGCTTCCACTGCTTTAGGGGATGCGTCTGACGTTGCTTAAAGCGACGCAATTGCTCATCACGACTCACCGAGAACCAGAATTTAATTAAGTGAATGCCACTCGACACCAAGTTTCGCTCAAATTCTGGCACTTGACGCATAAACTCCATGTACTGCGCATCGGTACAGAAACCCATCACCCGTTCCACCCCGGCGCGATTATACCAAGAGCGGTCAAATAGCACGATTTCACCCTTGGTCGGCAAGTGCTGTACATAGCGTTGGAAGTACCACTGACCTGACTCTGTCTCGGTAGGCTTTTGTAGAGCCACCACACGTGCAAAACGTGGGTTTAAATGCTCCATAAAGCGCTTAATGGTGCCCCCCTTACCGGCAGCATCACGACCTTCAAAAATAATTACCACACGCTCGCCAGTCTCTTGTACCCACGACTGCAACTTCAACAATTCAACTTGCAGATCGTACTTTTGGTACTCATAATTACGGCGTGACATCAGGTATTTGTAGGGATACACACCCTCAACATCATAATCGTCTGCTAATACACGATCATATTCGGCTGCTCGTGCTGCGGCCATGCGACGTCTTTCTGAGCGAATTGCGCGCACCAGATCACGACGCTCATCATCCGCCAGGCTATCTAAGAGATCACGAATAAACTCCTGCTGCTCATCAAAAGGCGCAGACAGCTTTTCGCCTAATAACTGTGAAATAATTTGCACCTGGCGATCATGCTTCGCATCAATGCGGTCCTCTACGAAGAGCTTACGCGTTTCGTCAAGGCTGTCACCGTATAAGGTATCACCCTCAATGCTTTCAATTAACTTGCCAAGACGCTCAACGCTATTTTCCAACTCCTCCTTGCGCGCTTCGAGAATTTCCTTAATATCATCGGTGTCAGTGATGCTTTGTGGCGTAGCTGTATCAAGCTTGCTTGGCTCGATGACTTTGGCTTGCTTTGCTGGTCTTGTCGCTGGTGCTTTTCTGCTTGGCGCCTTAGTGGCAGGGGAAGCTTTTTTAGCCGTGGTGCGACGGGTTTTAGCTGCGGTGGAGGTCTTTTTAGCTGCCGTTGTGCCAGTCTTAGCTGCTACCCCAGTTTTTTTAGTGGCCGCTGAGGTGGTTTTGACCGCTTTAGCCACTTTTTTGACCGCTTTAGTCGCTTTTTTGGCAGTCGCTTTCTTAGCGCTACTCGCCTTTTTACCTACGCTAGTCGTGCCTTTGGGGGCAGCGGCTACGCTAGGGTCTGGGATTGTACTATTGTCTGTTGTGTTTTGAGCCATCGCTAAACCTACCTTTTTATTTTATATGCTTAAGAAAAACTGTATATTTAGATTATACTAGGCTCTAAAAAGCGATGAATTAAATCAAATTAATATCATGGATATTTTCACGATATGACACAACGTACCTTATCAATTGCTGGCGTTGATCCCTCTGGCGGCGCTGGTGTTTTAGCCGACATTAAAGCCATGAGCGCCCTCGGCACCTATGCTTGCGGGGTGGTTGCCGCACTGACTGCACAAAGCACCCAGGGCGTGACCGGGGTGATGCCAGTACCGCCCGAGTTTATTCGTTTGCAGCTCAAAACCCTTTTTAACGATGTTCAAATCGACGCCATTAAATTGGGCATGCTTGGTGAAAGTCCAGTGATCGAAGCGGTTGCCGAAGAGCTAATCGCCTATGAGGGACATCGTCATTGCATCTTGGATCCCGTGATGGTGGCTAAGGGTGGCGATCAATTGCTACCGCATTCCTCAGTACCCACCTTGATTGAGGCGTTGATCCCGCAAACCACGATGATTACGCCTAACCTACCGGAAGCGGCGATCTTAACCTCACAGTCCACCCCTGAGACCAAGAAGCAAATGTATCAACTAGCGGAAAAGCTGCATCAGCTGTTCAAGCAAACTGATGAACGTTGGGTACTACTTAAAGGGGGTCATTTACCGCACAATGAACTGGTCGATTTACTATTTAACGGCGATCAAATGATCGAACTACCTAATCAGCGCATTAACACCAAAAACACCCATGGCACAGGTTGTACATATTCGGCCGCCATTTGCGCCCTCGCCACCCGCGACGATGATATTGTTCGAGCCACCAAAGACGCCAAAGCCTATTTAATCAAAGCCATTGAGCGTGCCGATGAGATGGAGGTAGGTTCAGGTCATGGCCCCCTACATCATTTCCATCAATGGTGGTAAATCCCTAGTTTTAATTTAGTTTAAGCGTTAAAATTAAGCAATTTCAGAATTTATTGATGTTCCCACGCAACGTTTGATAATTGAGAGTCGGGTATGAATAAACCTATTAATTCCCTAGAGCTTAGCCGCTACAACATGGTTGAGCAACAAATTCGCCCTTGGGGTATTCTTGACGATAAGGTCTTGGACGCCTTATTAGCGCTAGATCGCACTCGCTTTATGGATCCTAAGTATCATAATATTGCCTTTGCCGATCTAGAGGTACCGATTGAGGTAGACGGCAGCAAAACCGGCGAATCCATGCTCTGCCCTAAGATGGAGGCACTGTTTGCTCAGGAATTACAGCTTCAGCCTGAAGACTCTGTACTAGAAATTGGTACCGGTAGTGGTTTCCAAGCCGCCTTACTAAGCCGTCTCTGTCGACAGGTGCACAGTGTAGAGATTGATTCTCGCATTGCGGCCCAAGCTCAGAAAAACTTAAGACAAGCTGGCATCACCAATGTACAGGTAGAGGTTGGTGATGGCCGTGCCGGCTGGGGTAATAACGAGTTTAATGCCATTTTAGTGACTGGCTCGGTACCCACTGTGGCGGATTCATTAAAGTATCAACTAGCGATTGGCGGTCGTTTGATTATTACCGTTGGTCAAGCCCCATTAATGGAAGTGCATCGTATTGTGCGCACGGATGCCGCCAATTTTGAATCCGAGGTGCTATTAGAAAGCTATATCAAACCACTGCGTGGCGCCGTAGCCTCAAACTTTAAGTTCTAACTTTGGGGCGCCCGAGTCAGAACGCACACATTAACCGGTATCTTGATACCGGTTTTTTATTGTCTGATTTTTTTGACCAAGGCCGTGGTTGAGCGCTCGTAGACAAAAGGAATCGCCACTGCCCTGCCGCCCCAACTCTCAACCAACGTCGTTTCAGGCAACAAATGCATTTGATAATCACCGCCCTTAACAATCACATCAGGCCTTAAACGTTCAATCAGCTGATAAGGCGTATCCTCACTAAAGTGAGTTACTGCGCTCACGCTTGACAGCGCCGCTAGCAAGGCCTGCCTATCTTCGCAACAATTTAAAGGACGCTCCTCACCCTTAGCCAGGCGCTTCACCGAGTCGTCCGTATTAACCGCCACAATCAAGCTAGCACCTAACTGTGCTGCCTGGTCCAAATAACTGACATGACCGCGGTGCAAAATATCAAAGACCCCATTGGTAAAGATTAAAGGTCGCTTTAGCCTACCCTCGTCCAAGGCCTTTAAACACTCGTCCACAGTTAATATCTTATGTTCGAAGCGGATGTTCATAACTATCTCCAGTAAATCACAGCTAACACGGCAATGACTAATTGAGATATTGCCATCACATATAAAAGGAAACGATTATTTTTTTGGGATCGTCGCAGTGCCTTTAGCTCCGCGGCGATTTTAGGTAAATTGCCCTGCTCACTCAAGGCCGTATGCACTAAGCGCGGCACCTCTGGTAATAACTGAGCCCAATGCACCGATTCCTTTTTAAGCTTTTGCAATACACCTTGAGGTCCTACACGCTGATACATCCAGCGCTCCAAAAAAGGCTTGGCAGTTTGCCATAAATCCAGATCGGGATCGAGCTGTCGACCCATGCCCTCTACATTTAATAGGGTTTTTTGTAGCAGCACCAATTGCGGCTGAATTTCCACATTAAAGCGCTTAGAAGTTTGGAATAAACGCATTAATACCGCACCTAAAGAAATTTCCGATAATGGCAAATCAAAATAGGGCTCGCACACTGCGCGCACTGCCGCCTCTAACTCCTCCTCGCGCGTCTCTGGTGGTACCCAAGCCGATTCAATATGTAATTGAGCCACGCGCCGATAATCACGCTGGAAGAAAGCCAAAAAGTTTTGTGCCAAGTAGTTTTTGTCAAACTCGGACAAGGTACCCACAATCCCGAAATCCAAGGCCGCATAACGACCCCTAGCATCAATATCTTGGGTCACGAGGATATTACCCGGGTGCATATCAGCATGGAAAAAACCATCATCAAAGACCTGAGTAAAGAAAATCTCTACCCCCTCGCGTGCGAGCTTTTTAATATCCACACCCTGGGCTTGAAGCTGTGCCATCTGATTAATGGGTATGCCCTCAATCCACTCCATGGTAAACACCTGGCTTGAGGTCAGTGGCCAATAAACCTCGGGCACCTTAAGCAGTTTTTCACGTCCTTCGAGTTCAAAATTACGGCGTAACTGACTGCAATTTGAGGCTTCAATCTGCAGATCTAATTCATCATGTAAATACTTATCGAATTCAGCCACCACCTCTTTAGGACGTAAGCGACGCCCATCAGGTAATAACCAATGTACCACCGCTGCAGCTGAACGCATTAAAGCCAAATCACTTTCAATGGTTTTAATAATGCCGGGGCGCAAAATCTTCACCGCCACTTGTTTTGCATCATGGGTTTCGGCACGATGCACCTGGGCCACTGAAGCCGAGGCAATAGGTTCACGCTCAAAGCGAGCAAATAACTGCGCAATTGGCTTACGCAGTGACTTCTCAACGATTGCCACCGCCTCTTCAGAGGAAAAGGGAGGCACTCTGTCCTGCAAGGCGACTAATTCCTCAGCAATGTCCAATGGCACAATATCGGGACGGGTGGAGAGTACCTGACCAAACTTTACATAAATTGGCCCCAAACTTTCTAAAGCAAGACGTAGTCGCACGCCACGCGGCTCTTTGTACTTAGACTTTCTACCAAATAAACTGATAATGCGTCGTAACAAAGGGCGTTGAGGAATGGCATCGATCAACAATTCCTCCAAGCCATATTTGTACATGACAAAGAGAATAATAAAGGCTCTGAATCTAAACATGCTGAACTCCGCTATTGACCCTTTGCCAAAGTACTTTCTAAGGCACCTAAACGCTGTTCTAAGGCCTCAATCTCACGATTCAGATCATTAAACTGAACGCTTGCCACTAAAATTTCTTGATCATAGCTAAGACTGTCGGCGCCGACTCTCAATAAAGTCTTCACACCCGCTTGCCCCCGCTCCAACAGCAGGCGTTCGGTTCTAAGTAAATGCGACGTTAATACGGGTCCGATCAAATTAGCTAGATACGACGCTCGATCCCAACGCAAATCACGCGCCAAATCGGAAACTAAATTTGCCAAACCCGCCTCACCCTCAATGTATACATAAGACATCAAGCGCTTAATATCCGGCGTACTACCAGGCTTAGCACGACTTAATTCCTGTAGCAAAGCACTCATATCCTCTGCCTTCACGGTGACGATAACATTCGGCACCGCCTCCTTCTCGCTCAAAGCCACTAAGCCATGCGCATTGATACTTAAAACCAAGGAAGACAGCGGCAATTGAAATTTGACTGTCTTGCCGAGGTACTGCCGCATACGCTCTTGCGCCCAAGGTTCTTGCTGCAGCAAGGAATTAAATAAACGAACCAAGATCAACTTTGGCTGAAACAGGGAGGACAGCATACAAATCCCGATTAAATTAAAAAAGATAGTTTAGCTTATCGAGCCGATAAAATGGTAAAGGCTTCTTTAAAAAAGAAGCCTTTATACCTAAAACAAGTCACGCTGAAAAGCGCCGGCACTAAGACGCATAGCCCCCAGGGATTTGTTGAACCCCGGCAACTAACCAGCCACTATCCGCTGTCTTGTAGAGATTCCAAACCTCCTCAAAGCGGAAAGCCTCTTGACCCGGCTCCTCACGCAACATACCGGAGAAGCGCACACTCGCTAAATGACCGCCGGCCACCTGCTCCATGCCGAGTAATTCAGCGTTAAGCAATACCACTTCGGTAGGGTGTGCCCCTTGCTCGGCCTGCTCACGGATTTGTGGGCTCAACTCTGTCAGCAAATCTTCTGTCAAGAACTCCTTTAATTGCTCCACATCGCCCCGATCCCATAAGCCCTGGATACGCACAAACTGCTCCTTGGCCACCTTAAGGAAGGTCATGGTATCAAAACCTGCAGGCACAAACCACGAAGGATCGACTGGTTGTGCACTCTCCATCGACTCAGCGACTGGCTGCGCTGCTGCGGAGGGCTGCGCTTCCGGCGCACGATTAAACACACCTGGAGCGCGCGGCGGTTGTTGCGTATAGTCATGTGTCTCACGTTGGCTATAAAAATCCTGTGCTGCACCTTGCTGTGCACCAAAGGCACCCTGAGTGGCAGGTTTAGCCTGATTGCCACGTAAGCGACGTACCACAAACATCACCGCAAAAATCACCAGAGCAATTAAAATCGCGCTTGATAAAAACTCTAACAAGGCACCGCTCAGACCTAAGCTAGATAATAAGGCAGCGATACCCAAACCGGCAGCAATACCAGCAATGGGTCCCAAAAAGCGGGACATACCGGAACGCTGAGCCTGGGCTCCAGCAGCTGCCGCACCGCTACGATTAGGCGTGGCCTGATTAGCATTTGGGGCGCTTTGTTGTTGATTAGCACGAGGCGCCTGCGCCGGTGTGCGATTCTTCATAACATTAGAGGATTGGCGACCGAAACTACTACCGCCACCCATACGACGTGCCTCTGCTTCGTCCATCGTAACGCCAAGCATGGTCAGCGTAGAAATCACGATGGTAAAAGCGGCTACTAAGCGAGAAAATGATTTGCGCATAACATAAAGCCTTTTAAAAAATCTTTAAAAAAATGATCCTGCAGGTACTTAGACCGACAATTATCACTAAAGTTTTAAACCCTCATGCAAGGCTACCACACCTGCTGTCAGGTTGTTGTAATTTACGCGATCAAAACCGACATTTCTCATCAGCTCAGCGAGCGTCTCCTGATCTGGATGCATGCGAATCGACTCGGCTAAATAAGTGTAGCTGTCAGCATCACTGGCCACGTACTTACCTAATACGGGTAAAACATTAAAAGAGTACAAATCATAGATCGGCGCCAAAGGCTTGTAAACCTTGGAAAACTCTAATACTAACAAACGGCCACCCGGCTTTAAGACGCGGTACATTTCTGCTAAGGCTTGATCCTTGTGCGTCATATTACGTAGGCCAAAGGCCACGGTCACCAGATCAAAATAATTATCCTCAAAAGGCAAATGCTCGGCATCACAGACGACGGAGGGCACTAAAAAGCCCTGATCCAACAGGCGATCACGACCGACCGCCAACATGGAGCTATTAATATCCGTATGCCACACCTCCCCGCTGGTACCTACCCGCTTGGCGAACGCGATGGCTAAATCGCCCGTACCGCTGGCAATATCTAACACCTTCATGCCCTCACGTAGACGGGCTTTGCCGATGGTGAACTTCTTCCACAGGCGATGCAAACCACCTGACATCAAATCATTCATCAGATCGTACTTGGCTGCCACTGAATGGAAAACTTCAGCCACGCGGCCAGCCTTTTCATCCTCTCGCACCGTACTGTATCCGAAATGCGTTTGGGCCGGTGCCTGGCCTTCGGTGACGCTCTGCTCGTGGCCTAAAACCTCCTCGCTCACTGACGTCTGAGAGGTATTTTTAGGCGCTTGCGGTTGTGTATCCATGGTATTCTTTCCGTAATGTCACAAACATGTCATATTCTATCGTTATGATCGGCAAAGCTGCTATATCAATACAAATAGCACCGCTAGCACGAATCAAAACCTATTAACTTTAACATTTTACTTCATTATGGCAAGCACTATTCTCGTAGTTGAAGACGAACCGGCAATTCAGGAATTAATTGCCGTCAATTTAACTTTTGCTGGTCACAAGGTATTACGTGCCGATGATGCCGAGCAAGCAAAGTTACTGATCGATGCTGAACTGCCCGATTTAATCTTACTTGATTGGATGCTGCCTGGTCTGTCAGGCTTACAAATGGCGCGCCAACTGCGCAACACAGAACGCACCAAGGAAGTGCCAATTATTATGCTGACCGCTAAAGGTGAGGAAAGCGACAAGGTTGAGGGTTTAGAAAGCGGTGCCGACGACTATATTACCAAGCCTTTTTCACCTAAGGAATTGATGGCCCGTATTAAGGCGGTATTACGCCGCCGTGCGCCGCAATTGACCGACGATGAAATTGAGATCAACGGTCTACACTTAGATCCGGTATCTCACCGTGTCAAGGGCAATGGCAAGGAAATCGCTTTAGGTCCTACCGAATTCCGCCTACTGCACTTCTTTATGACCCATCCAGAGCGGGTTTATAGCCGCAACCAATTATTAGATCAGGTGTGGGGCGACCATGTTTTCTTGGAAGAGCGTACCGTCGATGTGCATATTCGTCGCCTGCGCAAAGCTTTAAACAGCACCGCACATGATCAGATGATTGAAACTGTGCGTGGTAGCGGTTATCGCTTTACTACAAAAAGCAATTAGTATCAGCTAAACTACTAAATTCCTATCTTCTGATTGAAATTTAGCGCTGGAGTATTGATGCGATTCAAATCACGGCTTATCTTTTTTGCCCTTCTCACGGTTTTTTTTGTTTTATTACAAGTGCAATTTGAGATAAGCTGGGCGATATTTCTTTATGCGCTCTGTATTTTTATCTACTTATTGCTAGATTTTAAGAAGTACAAACAAGCCGCTAACTGGGCTCAGACGCCGTCTGAGCCACCGCCGCCGCATGTGGGATTATATGAGGACATCATTCATCCTATCTATCGACATTTACGTCAACAAAGTCGCTATATAGAAAATCTAGAGCATACCAGTAACACCATCCTCTCCGCCGCTCAAGCACTACCCTATGCTGCGATTACCCTAACGCCCGACTACCATATTGAGTGGGCAAATACCTTAGCGATGAGGATTTTGGGCATTAATCCCACCAAAGATGTGGGTTTTAATATTTTTAATCTCGTGCGTTTCCCCGAGTTTTATGACTATGCAAAAGGCGGCGAGTGGAATAAAGCGTTGATTTTAGAGTCGCATCAGAATAATAAAGATATTATTTTGCGTTTTGAATTAACGCGTCACTCTAGTCGCGGCTTTTTACTGCTGTGCCAAGATATTACTCACCTGGAAAGACTACGTACGGCACAACAAGATTTTGTGGCCAATGTGTCGCATGAGTTACGCACCCCTTTAACCGTGCTGATTGGCTTTTTAGAAACGATTAATGACTTACCACCACATGCTCTAAGTGAGGAGCAACTTGCGCATTACGGCACCTTAATGCGTGAACAAGCCCATCGGATGCAAGCTATTGTGGCCGATTTACTGACCCTCTCTACCTTAGAGTCCAGCCAACTAAGCGGCGGCGAAAGCATCAAGTTGAGCTCCTTAATTAATGTTGCCTCAACCCAAGCTGAAACGCTGTCCAATGGTCAGCATGAGTTTACATACGCGATTGATCCTGAACTCAATGTTTTTGGTAACCAAACCGAACTACTGTCAGCCATTACCAATTTAATGACCAATGCAGTGCGCTATACACCGGCTGGTGGCAGCATTCAGGTACGCTGGGGGCTCAAAGCTAACGGGGATGCTGTGTTTAGCGTCAAGGATACTGGCTTAGGGGTTGCGCCGCAGGATATTCCTCGCTTAACCGAGCGCTTTTACCGCGTGGATAAAAGCCGCTCCCGCGCTTCTGGCGGCACCGGTCTGGGTCTAGCCATCACCAAGCATATTGTGCTTCGCCATAACGCTCAACTCAAAATTGAAAGTGCCCTGCACAAAGGCAGTACCTTTAGTATTATTTTCCCTAAAGATGTGATAACCTGAGATGTTATTCCTATATACACTTTAGCTAATTAGCACCTCAGATCATGGCTGTAGACAACTATCTTAAACGCATTTTGACTTCTAAAGTCTATGACGTTGCTTTTGAAACTCCCCTCGAAAGGGCCAACATCCTCTCTGCCCGTATGCACAATACGATTTTACTAAAGCGCGAGGATATGCAATCGGTGTTCAGCTTTAAGATACGTGGTGCCTACAATAAAATGGCCAATCTTCCCGAGGAGGCTTTAAAGCGCGGTGTGATTGCCGCCTCAGCCGGTAACCATGCCCAAGGCGTGGCCTACTCTGCCAACAAGCTTGGCTGTAGAGCCGTGATTGTGATGCCGGTGTCGACCCCTGAGGTCAAGGTGAATGCGGTTAAGCGCTTTGGTGGTGAGGTCGTGTTACATGGTGACAGCTATTCTGATGCCTACGCTCACTCGGTCAAGCTGCAGGAGCAAGAGGGCCTAACCTTTGTCCACCCCTTTGACGATCCCGATGTGATTGCCGGTCAAGGTACCGTGGCGATGGAAATTTTACAGCAACACCCTAATCATATTGATGCGGTTTTCGTACCCATTGGTGGGGGTGGTTTAATTGCCGGTGTGGCCGCTTATATCAAAGCGCTCAAGCCTCAAACCAAGATCATCGGCGTACAAACTGAGGATTCCTGTGCCATGGTAAAAAGTGTGCAGCGCAATCGCCGAGTTAACTTACCAGAGGTCGGTCTTTTTTCTGACGGTACGGCGGTAAAGCAGGTAGGCGCCGAGACCTTCCGCCTGACCAAGCTGCATGTGGATGATTTTATTACCGTGACCACGGATGAGGTGTGTGCAGCGATTAAGGATGTGTTCCAAGATACGCGTAATGTCTTAGAACCCTCCGGCGCACTCTCACTGGCCGGCACGAAAAAATATATTCAACAGCATCAGCTACGGGACTGTACCTTTGTAGCAATTAATAGCGGCGCTAATATGAACTTCGACCGTTTGCGCTTTGTGGCTGAACGTGCCGATGTGGGTGAGGCGACAGAAGCGCTGCTAGCCGTGACGATCCCTGAAGAAAGGGGTAGTTTCAGACGTCTTTGTGAGGCGGTAGGCAATCGTCCCGTGACGGAGTTTAACTATCGCATTTCACATGCAGATATTGCACATATTTTCTTAGGGGTCGCCATTCATAACGCGAGTGAAGCGGATGAGCTCCATCAGGAAATTAAGAAAGCCGGCTTTGAAGTGCATGACCTCAGCAAAAACAGCCTAGCCAAAACGCATTTGCGCTATATGGTAGGTGGTCACTCACCCTTTGCGGTTAATGAGCAACTGTTTAGATTTGAGTTTCCGGAAAAGCCTGGTGCCTTGAAAAACTTCTTAGGGCAGATGAACCCGGATTGGAATATCAGCTTATTCCACTACCGCAATAATGGCGGCGACTCTGGCCAGGTTTTGGTCGGCATTCAAGTACCGGAAAAAGATAATCCGCAATTAAAAAGCTTTTTAGCCAATATCGGCTATCCCTATGTGGATGAGACGGATAATCCGGGCTATAAATGGTTCCTCGGTAGCCACTAGCCTAGTGATAGGTAGCCCAAACCTGTGTCATGGGCTACCATCATACTGTGCGCTATGCACTAAAACTGACACACCGCAAATACGTTAAGCCCCTCTTCCTCGATCAACTTAGAGCCACCGAGCTCGGGCAAATCAATAATACACACCGCTTCCACGACATTAGCCCCCAAACGCTGTAGCAAACGGCTCGCTGCCAACATCGTACCACCGGTAGCAATTAAATCATCCACCAATAAAACGCGCTGCCCTGGACGCACGGCGTCAGTATGAATTTCTACGGAGGAGGTACCGTACTCTAGCTCATAATCCTCGCACAAGGTATCAAAGGGCAATTTACCCTTTTTGCGCACTGGCACAAAACCAACATTTAGTTCATATGCCAGCACACTACCAACAATAAAACCACGCGCATCTACCCCAGCCACCAAATCGATACGAGTACGCATATAGCGATACACGAAAATATCAATGAGCGAACGAAAACAGACGGGGTCCTGTAAAACAGGGGTAATATCCCTAAAGGTAACGCCCTTTTCAGGCCAGTCGGGAATATTACGAATCGTGTTAAGAACACGTTGGCGGGGGTCAGTGATACTCATCTCTTTTGCAGCTCTTAAACAATGAAAACACAGCGTTTCATTATAACGATTAAACAATTAAAGCACTGCATTAGTCTGCCGCCTAACGTATAATTTTGCATATGGACAACAAAAAAAGCTTTGACCCCGCATTGATTCTAGCGACTGGCCAGCAAACCGTATTTGCCGAAGCCGAGGCGCTGACTCAACTTGGACAGCGCTTGGGTGATGACTTTGTTGCCGCAGCACAGTTAATCCTCGCTTGTCAGGGGCGTGTGGTGGTGATGGGGATTGGTAAGTCCGGCCATATCGGTCGCAAAATCGCCGCCACCCTTGCGTCTACCGGTACACCCGCATTTTTTGTCCATTCCGCAGAGGCCCTGCATGGCGATCTGGGCATGGTGACTGGCAGTGATATTGTGTTGGCCATCTCTTATTCAGGGCAAAGCATTGAGCTCTCCACTAGCTTACCCGTGGTCAAGCGCTTAGGCACTAAAATTATTGCCATCTCTGGTGACCGTCAGTCGGATTTAGCCAAGCTGGCCGATGTTTATTTAGACGGCGCCATTGAGCGTGAGGCTTGTCCTTTAAATCTTGCCCCGACTAATAGCACCACCGTTGCCTTGGCGCTAGGTGATGCCTTGGCGATTGCGTGTTTACAAGCTAGAGAGTTTGGAGCTGCGGATTTTGCCTTATCACACCCAGGCGGAGCCCTTGGTAGACGTTTACTCACGCATGTACAGGATGTGATGCGCAGTGGCGAGGATTTGCCGATCATCACGCCCGAGTACCTGCTGCCCGAGGCCTTAGCGGTGATGAGCGCCAAGCATCTTGGCATGACGATTATTATCGATAATCAGCGCAAGCCCATCGGCATTTTTACGGATGGTGACTTACGCCGTTTAATTTCCCGTGAGGGTGATATACGCAATTTAACAATCCAGGATGTGATGAGCCATCATCCTAAAACCATTCATTTTAAGGCCCTAGCGGTTGATGCGGCCTCATTGATGGAACAAAACAAATTAAGCCAAATCATTGTGATTGACGATGATGGCGCTTTAGTGGGCGCACTTAATATGCATGATTTAATGAGCGCCAAAGTCATTTAATCCATCACTCACGATAAAGATAGTCTTATGAAAAAACCTCATATCCCCCACCCGGTCGAATCCTTAGTTCTTTCTAAAATACCCGCTGCGGTCAAAGAGCGCGCCAGTCTGATCGAATTAGTGATTTTTGATGTGGATGGCGTACTAACCGATGGTGGCTTGTACTATACAGCCAATGGTGAAAGTCAAAAGCGCTTTCATGCGCTAGACGGGCACGGCCTTAAAATGCTTAAGCAAAGCGGCATTGAGGTCGCACTCATGACGGGTCGCCAAAGTGAAATCACCACCCGCCGCAGCGCCGAATTGGGTATCACGCATTTACTACAAAATGTCCGCAACAAGGCTGATGCCTTAGTTGAGCTCAGCAAAACCCTAGCTATCGAGCTAGAACGGGTGGCCTTTATCGGTGATGATGTGATTGATCTCCCCGCCATGCGTCGCGTCGGACTCGCCTTATCAGTCCCAAATGCGCCCGTCTATGTACAGCAAGCTGCCGATTGGGTGAGTCAATTAGCCGGTGGTCATGGTGCTGCGCGCGAGCATTGCGATATGATTCTAGCGAGTCAGGGTCTACTCGGACCGCTTCTCAGCCATGAGCAGCCAATGATCGGTGAAGTCATTCAATAAACGCTACTGCAGGACCCCGTATGAAAGATCGTCTACCGGCCATCATCGCCTGCTTTATCCTGTTGGGACTGGTTGCTATCACATGGTGGGCAGCGGATTATGCCGACCGTGCCTTTCCAGTAGAGACTCAGGTTGCCGAGAGTCGTGAGCCGGATGCTTGGTCTGGTAGCTTTACCATGCTCCAGGCCGATGCCGATGCTTTGCCAGTGACCCGCTTGGACGGTTCAGAAATGCGACATTATCCGCATAACGGCGCCTACGAGATTAGTAAGCCTCAGCTTATCAGTCAGCGGCCCGATTCACCACGCGTTATTGCCTCTTCTAACACTGCTTGGGCTTATAATAATGTATCGCTCATCCATATGCTGGGCAAAGGGCATGTACATCGTTTTCCTACCGCTGACAGCAAGGCATTAGACATCACCAGCGAAAAGCTCATCGTTCACCCGGATGAGGATATCATTGAAACCGATGAACCGGCGATCGTGATTCAGGGTGATTCTCGCTTAGTAGGTGAGGGAATGAAATACAATAATAACACCAGAAAACTGGAGGTATATGCCAATAGCGGCGTACGTATTGCGCCTAAGGATATGCCTAACTCTAACAGCAACTCAAATTAAAGAGGCCTATGAACACTTTCTCCGCCTTAGCACTTAGCCTTAGCGTCTTACTCAGTTCCTATGCCTACGCTCAAACAGAGCAGGCGCAAGAGCCCGAGACCCTGGTGTTGTCTGATACCTTAAATTATGATGATCTCTCTAAAACCACCCAATTCAGTGGTAATGTGATCCTCACCCGCGGTCTCTTTAGACTTAGCTCCGACCAGCTAAATATTGTCGAAGATGCCGAGGGCTTTAGACACGGCAAAGCCACCATGACTTCTTCTAAACTTGTGGAACTACTGGAAGAGGATTTAGAAAACTACGAGCTAATTCGAGCGATCGGCTCACGCGCTGAGTATAACGGCAAGACTGAGGTAGTCACCATGATTGGGCAGGCTGTTGTCACCCGCTATGTATGCGGTCAACCGGTGGATACGGTACGGGGCGAACGGGTGGTTTATGATAGCAAAAATAAAACCTATGCCGCTCAAGGCGGCCCCCAAAGCCCCGAACCTGGTCGCGTGCGCTCACTGGTACAGCCTCGTAGTAAGGCTGATCGTGCAGTCGAAGCATGTCGTAGCAAGTACCAGGGCAAACCCATGCCCTCCAGCATTCAAACTCCCGATATCTAAAAAGCACTATGCCTGAGACAGAAATACTGAGCAAGCAAAACACAGCCAGTAGTAAAGCCTTCAATCTACTGCAAGTCACCGGCTTACGTAAGGTCTATGGTAAGCGAGCGGTGGTACAAGATGTTTCAATGACCGTACGCAGCGGTGAGGTGGTGGGTTTACTTGGACCTAACGGCGCCGGTAAAACCACCAGCTTTTATATGATTGTTGGCCTGATTCCAGCTGATTTTGGTCGCATTGAGGTAGACGGTAAAGAAATCACCGCCTATCCCATTCATCAACGCGCTAAACTAGGTTTATCCTATTTACCCCAGGATGCCTCGGTTTTTAGACGTTTAACGGTTGAACAAAATATTCAGGCAGTGTTAGAGTTGCAGTATGATAAGACTACGGCTAAGCGCTTTACTCGAGCACAGATTAAGGAAAAATTAGAGCAGCTGCTGGATGAGTTACAGATTCAACATATACGCAGCAATACAGCTATGTCGCTGTCCGGGGGTGAACGTCGTCGAGTAGAAATTGCTCGCGCCCTTGCTACGCAACCACGCTTTATCCTGCTGGACGAGCCCTTTGCCGGCGTCGATCCCATTGCCGTGATTGAGATTCAGCGCATTATCCGCTTCTTAAAAGAGCGTCAAATCGGCGTTTTAATCACCGACCATAATGTACGAGAAACCTTAGGCATTTGTGACCGCGCCTATATCATTAGTGAGGGTAAGGTGCTAACAAGCGGCACCCCGAGCGAGGTCATTCAGAACCCGGATGTGCGTAAGGTCTATCTGGGTGAGCACTTTAAAATGTAAGCACCGACATGATAAAAGCCCACTGATTCCTGATGGAAAAAGTGGGCTTTTTTGCTTTTGCTATGGTGCTTGCAGCGCTCGAGTTAATGGCTACTTAAAGCGCTCGCAGCTATCGACCTTTAAACCAGATAATTTACTTTAAAAATAAACTATTCATGCGTTTCACAAAAGCGGCAGGATCAGCGATCTGCGCCCCCTCTGATAACATGGCCTGATCTAACAACACACTAGCCCAATCGGCAAAATCCTCATCGCTAGCGGCTTCAATACGCTTAATCAAGGCATGCTCTGGGTTAATTTCCAAAGTCGGTTTGACATTAGGCACCTCTTGACCAGCCGCTTTTAACATACTGACCAAGTGCGGGCTTAATTCATGCTGACCAACAACCACGCAAGCCGGTGAATCGACTAGGCGCCAAGACACTTTAACCTCTTTAATTTGTTCACCAAGGGCCTGCTCCAGTCTTTCAACTAAAGGCTTGAATTCTTCACTCACCGCCTCTTGACGTTTTTTCTCATCCTCATCGGCAAGCGCATCTAAATCCAAAGCACCTTTGGAAACCGAGACTAGCTTTTTGCCCTCAAACTCCGTCCAGAAAGAGACCATCCATTCATCAACCCGCTCAGACATGAGCAAGACCTCAATGCCTTTTTTACGGAAAATCTCTAAATGAGGACTACTCTTAGCGGCCGCAAAACTATCGGCAGTCACATAATAAATGGCATCCTGCCCCTCTTTCATACGTGACACATAATCCGCCAAGCTAACCTCTTGGGCATCCGAATTATCGTGCGTTGAAGCAAAGCGCAATAACTTCGCAATGCGCTCCTGATTACCACGATCCTCACCAATACCCTCTTTTAGCACTTGACCAAACTCACTCCAAAAAGCTTTATAATCCTCTGGGCGATTTTCTGCTAAATCCTCTAGTAAAGACAAGACGCTACGCGTCGAACCATCACGAATGGCTTTGACATCACGACTTTCTTGCAGAATTTCACGAGAGACGTTTAAGGGCAAGTCGGAGGAATCAATCACCCCACGCACAAAACGTAAGTACATCGGCAATAACTGCTCTGCGTCATCCATAATAAAGACACGCTTCACGTACAACTTCACGCCATGTTTAGCATCACGATCCCAAAGATCAAAAGACACTCGCTTAGGAATATAGAGTAGCTGTGTGTACTCATTACGACCCTCAACACGGCGGTGGGTCCAGGCTAAGGGATCCTCAAAGTCATGGCTAATATGCTTATAAAATTCCGCATATTGCTCATCACTGATCTCATTACGATTACGCGTCCACAGCGCACTCGCTTGGTTAATGGTTTCCCATTCGCCACGCTTGGTGGTTTCGCCCGTTTCCTGATCGTAATTTTCCTGCTCCATTTGTACGGCAATGGAAATATGATCAGAATAGCGCTGCATAATGCTGCGTAGCTTCCAACTATTTAAAAACTCTTCAGCATCTTCTTTTAAGAATAAAATAATATCCGTACCACGACTGTCTTTACTAATGGGCTTGATACTAAATTCACCCTCGCCCCGTGACTGCCACTCGACCGCCTCATCCGCAGCCAAACCGGCACGGCGGGTACGTACTACCACCTCATCGGCCACAATAAAGGAAGAATAAAAACCTACCCCGAATTGACCGATCAATTGCGTATCTTTTTGCTGGTCACCGGTGAGTTTAGAAAAGAACTCCTTGGTGCCTGAACGAGCAATGGTACCGAGGTTATTAATCACATCTTCCTCGCTCATACCAATCCCATTATCACTAATGGTGATGGTTTTTAGCTCCGGATCGAAACTGACGCGAATGCGCAGATCACTATCATCTGCCAGTAATTGTGGATTAGCAATGGCCTCAAAACGCAATTTATCACAAGCATCAGAGGCATTAGATACCAACTCTCTTAAAAAAATCTCTTTATTGGAATAGAGGGAATGAATCATCAACTGCAAAAGCTGTTTGACCTCGGTCTGAAAACCCATGGTACGTGCTTCAGCGCCTTGATTCTGACTTTGATTTGTCTGATCTACCATTATTTTAAATCCTATTATTCTTAACCATAAAGTCTATGGTGTTATTAGCTGAGGACTGAATCGACAATTTCAAGAGCAAAAGGCACTACAAAGCCCTATGTTTTACAAGCAGTGATTGAAAAAGTTTAATCCTAAATCAAGTTAGCACCACCTAATATAGCTTTAGTTAATATAGATAAATAGCACACAACGCTTTGCTGGCTATTTTTTAAGCGCTAATAGACGTTAATACAGAAAAGGGCTTATTCATGCCAAGGTAAACGCAATGAATAAGCTCTCCGACGATTAAATTGAGGCCCCTGCCTAAGCCTTATTATAGGCCTTATCTAAGGCCATACCACGTTTCCAAAAGGCCTGATACTCCGAATCTGGCATCAAACTACCACCAGTGGCCCAGACAATATGATTAGCTTGGTGCATGTACTCCTGAAGACCATGCTGTTGCAGATACTGCTGCCCCTCTGCGGTATCGAAGATTGCTTGCGGCCCACTCAGCGAGGCAGCAGCCGAGGGCTCTATTTGAATCCCCTCCTGCACTTTTAGCAGATACAGATTGCGCAGTAAATTATCCTCACCAATCACCACCACACCCGATAAACGTGGACGCATTTCCTTAACCGCTAATTGGGATGCCACTGGTACGGCTAAGCCATCCGCCTCCGTTTGATTCTGTTGTCCAACATCATAAATACTGATGCCCGGCTGATCAAGGTGCTGTAACTGCACCGCAAAGCAAGAAGAGTCCTCAGGCTCCACAAAAAACACATGCACATGGTCGCCGAACTCCTCCTTTAGGCCATAGGCAATACCACCTGGTGCGCCCCCAACACCACAAGGAATATACACAAACAGCGGGTGCTCTGCATTCACTGTGAGCTGTAGTTGCTCCAATTGTGCCTTTAAGCGGCGACCGGCAACGGCATAACCGCAAAATAAAGAAATCGAATGCTCATCATCCACGAAATGATTAAAGGCATCTGCTAGCGCCTCCGTTCGCCCGACCTCCACCGCTTGGCTGTAGTCGCCAGCATGCTCAATGACTTGCGCCCCTCGCTCACGAAGATGCTGCTTTTTCCACTCCTTGGCTTCAGTTGACATATGGACAGTAGCTTGCATCCCCAATGCAGCCGCCATAATCCCCACACTCATGCCAAGGTTGCCGGTGGAGCCTACCGTCACCTGATACTTAGCCAAAACCTCTAGGGCGCGTTCGGACAACAAATCGATAACGGAGTTATTTGGCATCAAACAGTACTTCTCACTTAATTCATCAACAATCTCCAAGACCTCATGAATACCACCGCGCGCCTTCACCGAACCGGCCACCGCCAAGGCATGGTCGCCCTTTAGCCAAAAGCGTCCACCCTTGGAGGCATAGGCGCTATAGTGAGTCAAGGGCAACAGCTCTGACTCAATGATACCCTGCGATTTTTCCAATTCTGGAAATAAATAAGCCAACAATGGCGCAAAGCGCTCCAAACGCTCAGCCGCACTCTGCACCATGGTGCTAGTGATATTATTGGTCGGATAATGAGCGCTTACGCTCTGCAACTCATTATTCAGCACAAGATTAATACTCATGCGCAAATCGCTCATGAAATTACCTCTAAAGATAGATACCATTAATTAACAATAACCAGCTGTTATGATACGTCAGCCCAAGGGCTCTAAAAAGCAGTATTTATACTAGCGAAGATGATGGAAGATTGAAAAGCGTGGAGAGTCGGCAGCTAACCATAGCTGCCTAAGCCATTGATAGCTTAGAGGGATTTGTGGTGCCCGGGGCCGGACTTGAACCGGCACGCCTTGCGGCGGGGGATTTTGAGTCCCCTGCGTCTACCAATTTCACCACCCGGGCATTTGACTGAAAACACTAGAACGTGTTCTCGTAGGGAAGTAGAAAATTATATTCCTTTTTTATAAATATATCTACTCATCTTTTAAGAAAAAGACAAAATTCTGCGCCTTCCAAACAATTCGTCTACATATTGCTACCAAAAGTATTGATTTAATCGCCCTCTCACACCATATAATAGCCTGTCACTTGAGAATTGCTGCACGCACCTCATGACTTCGTTTAGAACTCTTTTTTCAAATCAAGGATACGCTAGGATGCCCACCCACGTCACTCCCATTGATGCGCTGGCCAAAGCCTTAGCCAGTCAACTTCACCCAAAAATGCTGATGGCGGTACTGATGCCATTTGGCGTGACCGTGCTTAGCTTAGTTTTATTATTAATTGTTGCCTGGAACCCTTTGGATAACTGGTTTATCGCCAGTGCCAACAAATGGAGTTGGTTTAGCAGCTTTACCTCGCTCTGGGGCATGAGTACCTTGAGCGACTGGCTAAGTGCTTTAATTGCCTTTATTGCCTTGTCAGCCATTAGCTTAGTGATTGGCTTAGCCGTTGCTGCAGTTGCTGTGACGCCGCTAGCAGTCAGTTTACTCGCAAAGACGCATTATCAAGACCTGGAAAAGCGCGGTAAATTTATCGATTCACGCAGTATCTTTAATGCGATCAAAGTCGGTGTGATCTTTGTGGTGGGTTGGTTAGTCACCCTACCACTGTGGCTAATCCCCTTTGCATCCATTGTATTAAGTGTTTTTTGGACCGCTTATGCCTTTTCCCAAATCGCCAAAGTCGATGCCATTACCGAGCACGCCTCACCCGCCGAGCGCACATTTATTCTAAAAAAATATCATAAAGGCTTTTGGATTATCGGCTTGGTTTGCGGTTTACTCTGCCTCATTCCCTTTATGGGTTTAGTGATGCCAGTCTATGCAATTTTGGCCTGTACCCACTACGGTTTGAGTGCGCTCAGAGAATTACGCCAAGGTGCGATTGATATTGACAGCCACTTTAGCGCAGATGCCTCGGCGCGTATTACTAGCAATAAAAATAAGGCTTAACTAGCCCTGAGTGCCCTGCCAAGTCGGTGCGTCGACACGAATATCAAAGATTTCCAAAAGTCGCGCATTGGTGTGAGCCACCATTTCCTCAATGGAGCTAGGATGATGATAAAAGGCAGGCAGTGGCGGATAAATAATGCCGCCCATCTCGGTGACTGCCGTCATATTACGTAAATGGGCTAGATTAAAGGGCGTTTCACGTACCACCAAGACCAGCTTACGACGCTCCTTAAGATGCACATCGGCGGTACGGGTAATCAGATTATCCGATAAGCCAATGGCACACGAGGCCAAGGTATGCATGGTACAAGGTAAAATCAGCATACCATCAGTCTTAAAACCACCGCTGGCAAGGGTTGCACCAATATCTTTGAAATGATAGCAATGATCTGCCATGGCATAGAGCTCATGACGATCCATGCCCATTTCATACTTTAAATTCACAACACCAGAGGAAGACACCACTAAGTGCGTTTCTACCTCTGGTATTTGCTGGAGCGTCTGCAGCATACGCACCGCATAAATCGCGCCCGTTGCTCCAGTCACCCCAATGACTAATCGCTTTTTCATGAAAACTAGTCGGCAGTCGCACCTGAGGCGTCAAGTAGCTCTTTAAGCTCACCACTGCTTTGCATCTCTTCCATAATATCGGAACCACCAATAAACTCACCCTTAACATAAAGTTGAGGAATGGTCGGCCAGTTAGAGTAGACCTTGATCTCTTCACGCACTTCCTGATCATCAAGCACGTTAACCGTCACTAATTTGCGCACACCCAAATCGCGTAAAATACTGATCGCCTTGGCCGAGAAACCACACTGAGGGAACTGGGCAGATCCCTTCATAAACAAGACCACCGGGTGCTCTTTAACAGTTTCATCAATAAAGGTACGAACATCTGTACTCATCATACTTCCTTAATTAAAATTCGTTACTAATCGCTTGCACGCTGTGCAATAACTGTCTGGATACTAAACGCTTATTTTAGCTTAATTCGGGTCTTTACAACACGATACACCTGAACTTTATAGGGCTTGACCTAGGTTTAAGCGGCAGAATCCCAGAGTCCACCGCTAATTCTTTCGATACCCGCCAAATCTTGCAGGCTTTGCACCTGCTTAAAGCCTTGTTGAGTTAGTAACGACCTCACCGACGCCGCCTGCTCCCAACCATGCTCTAACCAAAGTGCGGTTGGCAGCGCTTGATTTGGCGCCGAGCTTTTTAAAAACCGCGGTGCCTCAGCCACTAAACGTTGGATCAAACGCAAACCATCGGCATTATCCGTTAAGGCCATTAGCGGCTCAAAACGCACATCACCCTGCTGCAAATGGGGATCGTCACGATCTATATAAGGCGGATTTGAGACGATTAAATCAAAGCCATTGTCTGAGGCGTTGAATGCCTCAAATAAATCACTTTGTAGCAGCTCAATATCAACCTGAAGCGTGCGTGCATTGTCCCGGGCTATGGCCAAGGCCTCCGCACTCAGATCCGACGCCCATACCTCAGCCTCTGGAAAATAATGCTTAATACTAATCGCGATAATGCCGCTGCCAGTACCAATATCCAAGACGCGCGGACGCTTTAGACCCTGAGCCTTTAATGCCTCTAAAAAGGCGATGACCTGTTCCACCAACAGCTCCGTTTCTGGGCGCGGTATCAGTACTGCGGGTGTGACTTTAAAACTTAAGCTCATAAACTCGCGCTGAGCAATTAGATAGGCTAAGGGCTCACCCACCAAACGACGCTCAAACAGCGCCTGCAACTGCGCTTTGTGCTCAGTACTCAGTATTTCATCATCATGACTGATAAACCAAGCGCGCGGCTTATCCAACACAAATTCCAACAGCATTCTGCGCTCTAACAATGGCAACTGCGGGAGCGCCAACACATCTCTAATACGATGACAATCCTGTAGACTCTTAGTCATGGCTTAAAGCAGCCAGCAATTCTGCTTGTCGCTCTGCCATTAAAGCACCGGTGAGCTCATCTAAAGAGCCGTCCATAATTTGCTGTAATTTATATAGGGTCAAGTTAATACGGTGATCTGTCACGCGCCCTTGTGGGTAGTTATAGGTACGTATACGCTCAGAGCGATCACCGCTACCGACTAAGCTTTTACGCTCAGCTGCTTCAGCCGCCTCTCTTTCCTGGCGTTGAATATCATTAATACGCGCCGCCAATACACTCATGGCTTGAGCCTTATTTTTGTGTTGGGAACGGTCATCCTGACATTCGGCAACAATACCGGTAGGGATATGGGTAATACGCACGGCCGAGTCGGTTTTATTGACGTGCTGACCACCTGCACCACTGGCACGGAAGGTATCAATACGCAAATCCGCTGGATTGAGCACCACTTCGGCTAATTCATCCGCTTCTGGCATAATGGCGACAGTACACGCCGAAGTATGCACACGTCCCTGCGACTCCGTTTCGGGCACACGCTGCACACGGTGCGCACCGGACTCATACTTCAAGCGACCATAAGCACCCTCACCATCAATTCTAGCGATCACCTCACGGTAACCACCTAATTCAGAAGGCGCCTCAGAAATCAACTCGACACGCCAGCCCTTTTCCTCCGCATAACGTGTATACATTCTTAATAAATCGCCAGAAAAAAGCGCACTCTCATCACCGCCAGTACCCGCACGAATTTCCAAAAACACGCTGCGACTGTCATCCGGATCTTTAGGCAACAGCTCAATCTGTAACTCGTCTTCAAGCGCTGTCAATTTCTCTTTTAGTAAATGATATTCCTCCTCACCCATTTCTTTGAGCTCGGGGTCTTTCATCATTTCTTGCGCCGCTGATAAATCCGCTTCGGCACCTTCATATTCATTAAAAAGCTGCACCACGGGATCGATTTCCGCACGCTCACGTGAGAGCTTGCGAAAATTATCCATATCATTCACAGCTTCAGGCTCAGATAACATCGCATCTAACTCGATTAAACGGTGAGACAGTTGCTCTAAGCGAGATCGCATTGAGTCTTTCATAATTAAAATTCTATCTAGGAAGAAGGTTGAAATATAGGGTAAAAACACTCGCCTACGCAGTACCGGCGAGCAAAGCAGATAACAAGGAGCCTAGCTAATGCTGCTCTGACTCAAAGGGAAACAACTGCGGCACGATATTTAGTAGCTCTTGACGCTGCACACCCTCGGAACGGTTAAGCTGCGACATCGGCGCATGCAGATACTTCTGCGTGAGATTGCGCGCTAAGTACTCAAGCACCGCTTCGGGATCCTCACCTCTAGCCAACAGTCGACGAGCCTTTGCCAGCTCCGCTTGACGTAAGCTCTCAGCATGCTGGTTTAAGCCCTGAATCACCGGCACAACTAGACGGCGTGATTCCATCCATTGCATAAAATTCAAGACGCGGGCATCAATAATGGCCTCGGCCTGCCCAACTGCACGCTGACGCGAATCCTGACCCATTTGTACGTAGCGGCCTAAGTCATCAACCGTGTATAAGTAAATATTATCCAGCTGAGCGACCTCCGGCTCCACATCACGTGGCACCGCTAAATCAACCATCACAACGGGCTTTGAACGACGCTTGCGACTAAGCTTTTGTACCATACCCAAGCCTAAAATAGGTAGGGTGGAGGCGGTACAGGTCACGACCACATCAAATTTATGTAACTGCTCTGGCAACTCAGACAACTTCATGGTGCCACCATTAAAACGGGAGGCTAGTAGCTGTCCACGCTCAGGCGTACGGTTAGCCACGGTGATGGAGCGAGGATTAGCACCAGAAAAATGTGCGGCACAAAGCTCAATCATCTCACCGGCACCGATAAACAGCACATCGCTATTTTTGAGATCTCCAAAAACCCGCTCTGATAAGCGCACCGCCGCTGCCGCAAATGAAATCGACTGCGCCCCGATGGCGGTATTGGTACGCACCTCTTTAGCGACCGAAAAGGTACGTTGAAACAACTGATGCAGCGTAGAGCCAAGGGTACCTGCCTCATCTGCTGTACGTACTGCAGTTTTTAATTGACCGAGGATTTGCGCCTCACCCAAAACCATCGAGTCCAAGCCACTGGCCACGCGAAACGCATGACGCACCGCCTTATCCTGATCCAATTGGTAAATATAGGGTCTTAACTCATCGTCTTTTAATGAGTTAAACTCGGCCAACCAAGCAGGGATGTCAGCCGCAATCGATTGATCGGCGGCACAGTAAATCTCGGTGCGATTACAGGTTGAGAGAATAGCCGCTTCTTTGACCGAATTACCAAAAATCGAACGCAAACCATGTAAGGCCGGTAATACAACATCACCAGCCATCGACACTCGCTCCCGAATATCAACCGGGGCAGAGTGATGGTTAACGCCAAATGTTAAAACATCGGTGGACATATCGACTCAAAACTAGATAATAAAAACTAAGACGCACGCCAGACTGCACCGGTTAAGCCCTTAATTCGCAAAGAAAAAAACTATCGATAATTCTTATTTATAAGGCTATATTATATGCCCCTTAGCTATTTTTCACAAACTGAAATGATTGATTGCGACTTTCTATTTGCGATCTTGGCAACGCGTGGTAAAAACTCAGCCGCAACTCAAACAAGCGCTGTCAAAAAACAACAACTCAGCAGGCTTTAGATCATTAATTGAGTATTTTTAATCAATTTTCAATAAAGTCTTCACATTTACCCAATCTTTGTATATAATAAATTTTTTGTTGGCCAGGTAGCTCAGTCGGTAGAGCAGAGGATTGAAAATCCTTGTGTCGGCGGTTCGATTCCGCCCCAGGCCACCAGAGATTCTTTAAACTCGCTAGCTTTAAGGCTTAGCGAGTTTTTTATTGCCATAATGCTACAATCGCCCCCTACAGTGACACACAGCTCAAATACCAGCATAACTCACGCTCACTTTCATCAAGCGCTTTTCCTCGCTACTGCAGTTCACGCCACTACTGTGCTAAGCTGAATCATAACACCTACCTACACACACCACCTAAGCCAAGGCCGTCACAAGCCCAGCAACTATCGCCTATGAAAGCTTTAGAACTCCTGCTACCACCACCCCTTATCGCCTTTTTAAGCGCACTACTTATGTACTTTGTGGCCAAACTATTCCCCATCATTCATATCACTTGGCAAGCAAAGTTAATCATTAGCACTTTACTGATGCTGCTTGCTTTAGCTATCGGTCTAAGTGCCATTATCGCTTTTGTTCGTCACAAAACCACAGCCAATCCAAAACGCCCGAGTGCGAGCACTAAATTGGTTATGACAGGTATTTATCGTTATAGTCGTAATCCCATGTATCTAGCCATATTATGTTTACTTTTAGCGTGGGCCGTGTATTTACAAAGCCTATTTGCAAGCATCGGGATTATCTTCTACTTGCTCTATATAACGCGATTTCAGATTATGCCTGAAGAGCGTGTGTTAGGAAGCAAATTTAAGGCTGAGTTTAGCGCCTATAAACAGCAGGTACGGCGTTGGTTATAACCCCTTGAATTAGTTCCAAACCACCCCATCTCTAAAAAAGGAGCCCCAACATCGCCTGCTTGATAGCAAGAAGCTGCCTAGTGCAGTATGATTGAGTATTCAAGCACTCTCAACACATTCCAAAGCGTATTTATATGTCCAAATTCACCAAGCTCGTCCAATCAACCGTAGCGCGAAGTCGTCAATCAACGCCGCTAGATAAAGAAAAGCTCTCCATTGAGGAATTACAGCTACTTAGAATCCGCGACGAATGCTATGAAATGGTTAATACCAGCTCATTCTTTTCAGGTGCGGTGGCGGCGGTACCGATCCCCGGCATGGATATCGCCACAGACGTCAGTATTTTGATGAAGCTACTGCCCAAAATTAATAAGAAATTCGGTTTATCCGCTGAGCAAGTAGAAGCCTTAGACCCGCAATTAAAGCAAATAACCTTAATTGCCATTACCAAAATCGGCACCAGCTTAATCGGCAAATACATTACGCGCGAAGCGGTGGTTAAATCCGTGACTACCGCTGGTGCTAAAATTGCCGCTACCAGCACAGCCAAAACCGGCTTTAAATTTGTGCCCTTTTTAGGCCCTGTCCTATCTGGTGGCATTAGTTATGCAGCGATGCGGATTGTTGGCCGAGCCCATGTCAATGATTGCTATCAAGTCGCCCTTGAAGTGCTGCAGCAAAAACAAAAGCTCGCTAACTTAGACACGACGAAGTAACTCATCAAACATAAGAAAAGCGCCGTTTCTCACATGAGAATGGCGCTTTTTAAGTTGACTTAAGCTGCTATATGCTACATTGTCGGACAAAAGGTCTCGGCCACTTGCAAGAACACACTCTCCTCGCTGTTGCTGCCTAGCTTCCAACCACCCTTAACCATTTGGGGCACATCAACAATACGCTCACCCAGGGCATCGGCTTCTGGGTAATAGCCAGCATCCTTAAAGCTCACATGCTGCTTGGCACAATCAATCATCACTTCACCCTTGACCGACTTGAAACCACCGTTTTGCGGTTCTTTAAAGTTTAATAAACCACTAAAAAACACATGATTATCCTCAACCCGAATGCTTTGTAAAGGCAAAATCAATTGCTGTGAGCTGGCTCGATACTCAGCCTGTTTACTCAATTGATAATCGGGCATCAAATTACCCTGGGCATCTAGATAAACGGCCAGACCCTCAGCAAACTGCATCCGCAACTTAGCGCCTTTTGCACCTTTATAACCGTTAAAAGTCAACACACGTGTCGCTTCATCCCAGCTTAAGGAACCTTTATTGACTGAGACCTTGTGAGGTGATTCCAGTTCAGCCTCACGCATTAAATAGGTACCATCAGTGTTAAAAATAAGATCCACCTCAATACCAGCGCAATGACCGCAGGGAATCACGCCACTCCATCGTCCATCCCAATCCACGACATGTGGGGTAGGATCAGCATTTGCTTGAGCTTCAGTGCTTGCATCGGCAACCGCCTCTTTGACACTCATCTCTTCAGCTTGCGGCTGAGCTTCTTTGGTCGCTTGAGCGCAGGCTGAGGATAAGGCAGCCACCACACCAACTAAAGCAAATGCTAACTTTTTCATAAAGAACTTCCTAGGAAACGGATTAATATGTTAAGAACTAATTACTGCGCTCTTTTTAACACATAATCAGCGCGTGCGTTACCTTCGGCGTCAATATATAGTAATTGACCGTCTTTTAATAACAAGTGACGGCTTTCATTATCAGCAGTTGTTAAGGTAAGCACACCGTTAGTCGCGGTATAACTCGCCGTACCACTGGTACTAAATTCACCATCAGCCGATTCTCGATAGCTCTCGTTCATAGTAAAGGTACCGTCAGCATTAAGCGTTAGCTTAACATCAATGCCAGGGCAAGATGCACAAGGTACGGTACCAACCCATAGACCCTGAGCTTCTTGAGCCAAAGGTGCTGCCGCTTGGTTTGGTGCTTGATTTGGCGTTTGGTTTGGCGCAACTTCAGTCACGGTCACTTTCTCATCAATACGCGCTTCACCCTCTGCAACTGGGGTGGCAGTCACCACACTCTCCGTAATACGGATTTCGGCATTACTGTTTAAACTATCGGTGGCAGCGACATCCGCAGCCGTTTGAGCATAAGCACTAGTCGCTAAGGCCACGGAAGTACCTAAAATAAATGCTAATTTCTTCATCTTCTTACTCCTTAATAAGTTGAAAATAAGCGAATAAAAAATCGTTTAATCTTTAACAAGATGCCTCTCATCTTAGCCTGTTACAAAGCCAAAGATCATTAAATTTCGTTTTAAAAAGTAAGTAAATATCCTTTAAATCGATACAATTTCAGCCACATCATTGACTAATCAATTGTTTTAAAAGGCTTAATCATGCAGCTTTCAGTAGCTTACAAAAATCTGAATAGATGGTAGAATAAAACCCTTTTAGCAAAAAAACCAAACCGCTTTTAAACGGTCTTATCATCTTATGACGCAACATACTCAACGCTTTACTGCAAAAATTCTTAATAGCCCACAAGCGGCCGGCGTAATTTTGATCCTGGCCTCAATTATCGGCGTCGTCTTTGCTAACTCCGCTCTGGCCAATGGCTATTTTGCTTTCTTAGAAGCCAAATTCCTCAATCTATCCATACTGCATTGGATTAATGATGCCTTGATGGCTATCTTCTTTTTACTGGTTGGGTTAGAGGTTAAACGAGAACTTTTAATAGGCGACTTAGGTACCCGTCAAAAGCGCATTCTTCCTTTTGCAGCCGCCTTTGCTGGGGTTACGCTACCGGCACTGATTTATCTCTATTTTAATTGGAACGAACCGCTAACCGCCCCCGGTTGGGCTTCACCTGCCGCCACAGACATTGCCTTTGCACTCGGTATCTTGGCCTTGGTGGGTAGTCGCGTGCCCATCTCATTAAAAATCTTTTTAATGGCCTTGGCCGTGATTGATGATTTAATTGTGATCGTCATTATCGGCCTATTCTATACTCAACAATTACAAATCATTTATTTATTCATTGCGCTAGTGGTTACCGCGATGCTGGCGACCTTGAATCTTAAAAACCACCAGCGCAGCCTACCCTATTTAGTATTAGGCTTATTACTCTGGTGGTTAATTCTTAATTCAGGTATTCACGCTACCCTAGCCGGAGTTATCTTGGCCTTTACCATTCCCGTTAGCGAGCCAGATAAGGCACGCTCACAGCATGATGCCGAGCCCTTGTTATTACGCTGGGAACATGCCTTATCTAACTGGGTCTCCTTTTTAATTATTCCTATTTTCGGCTTTGCTAATGCCGGCGTCTCCTTCGGCGCCTTCTCTTATGAACAGCTATTTCATCCGGTGGTCTTAGGTATTACACTGGGACTTTTTGTAGGTAAGCAACTCGGTATCTTTGCGACAGTTTTTTTGATGATCAAAAGCGGCTTTGCGCCTAAACCGCATGGCGCTACTTGGTTACAGCTTTATGGTGTGTCAACGCTTTGCGGTATTGGCTTTACCATGAGTCTATTTATTGGCATGCTTGCCTTTGTTGAGGCTGAGCACCAAGACCTCGCCAAAATCGGTGTCTTTATCGGCTCAATTCTCTCAGCCGTGATAGGGTTTTGTATTTTAAGATTCGCACCGACTAAGTCCTAAGCGAAGCGATAGATATCAAAAGCCGCCATGGTGTGGCGGCTTTTGACTTAAGGGCTTAACGAGCTCGGTCTTCAGGCCAGAAATGTGCTAATTCATTCGGAATATCACGTGAGCCGAAAATCATTTGCCCTACTCGGATATCGGTCGCCCCCTCCTCGATGGCAATTTCAAAGTCCCCCGACATACCCATCGACAAACGACGCACCGTGGGATGCTTTAACTGTGCCTGGTCACGCAACTGCCTTAGGGTACGGAAGCATTGGCGCACTTCCTCCTCATTTTTACTATTCATAGCCAAAGTCATTAAACCAACCACCCGCAAATGGCTAAAGGCTGCGCACTCATCAATAAAATCCAAGGTCTCTGCCACCGGCAGACCATACTTACTCTGCTCCAAGCTTGTATTAACCTGCACGTAGACTGGCAGCACCCGCCCTGCCTCTACCATAAAGCGGTTGAGACGTGCAGCGAGGCGCAAAGAATCCAAGGCATGAAACTCACTCACATAATCGGCTAGAAAACGTGCCTTATTACTTTGTAAATGACCGATTAAAATCAACTCCAAATCCGCATACGCACCATCCTGCTTAAGTGCCTCGTACTTATCAACCAGCTCCTGCACCTTGTTTTCGCCTACTTGCTTATAACCATTCGCATAAGCCACTTCAATGGCTGTTGGCGCAAACTCCTTAGTCACAGGGATCACGCGCAGCTCGTCCGGACTACGACCAACGCGTTCGCAGGCTACCGCAATACGCTGGGCTAATAATTCGAAATTTTCTTTGATTTTCTCAGGGGCAAACAGCGCCATATCAGTCAATGACCTCCTTATTTATTTAATAAATACTCCGGCAGAATCTGCTCCGGGGTCAAGCGTGGGCGATCGGCTGGGAGCTCACGCAAGGGTTGCACGCGCACCAAACTTGCTTTGCTGCGTCTGGCTAAGCGCTGATACTTGTGTGTACCTAAGATCTTATGCCGCAAGTCCTCGTCACTTAATTGCTTAATGATTTTGGCAGGGGCACCTGCCACTAGACTGTACTCAGGAATCATCATGCCCTTTTTCACAAAGGCCATGGCGCCAATGATACTATTTGCGCCAACCGAGACCTCATCCATCACCACCGCATTCATACCGACTAAGACATTACGCCCGATCACGCAACCATGCAGTACCGCACCGTGCCCAATATGACCATCCTCCTCAACAATGGTGTCTTGACGCCCATCCCCATGAACTACGCAGGTGTCCTGGATATTTGAACCCTCTTTCATCACGATACGACCGAAATCACCACGCAAACTCGCCATCGGCCCCACATACACCCCAGGACCAATAATCACATCACCAATAATCACTGCCGTCGGGTGGACAAAGGCACTTTCATGAATGACCGGAACAATCCCATCAATCGCATAAATATGATCCATCACTTCCTCCTCTATATTTAACAAATATCATAGCTTAAAACGCCACCTAATCTTTCTAATTACTAAATCATCACTTGAGAAAAGCCATAGCTCCGGCGCTATGCTATCTGCTACACTTAGCGTTAATTAAAACGACTAGTAGGAGACTGTAGATGAGTGATAGTAAGTATTTAACGGCCGCAGAGACGGCACTCAAAGAAGCCGCCATACAAACGCTCTTTGAGCAAACCGCAGTCTACATGCAAGATGGCGTCACTCGCCAAAGCCTTAATCAAGTGATGCATGCCTTGATTGAACTGGCCTCACATCAACATTGGTGGAATCTAGCTCAGTATGAAGTACCCAATGACGAAAGCCTGCAAAACCGCTACTTAATTCACCAAGCATCGGATGATGGCTTTACCCTCTATCTTAATGTGATGAAACCGGGCAAAAAAATCGTTCCCCACGATCACACCACGTGGGCCTGTATTGCTGGCGTAGTTGGCACCGAGAAGAATTTTGTCTATGAGCGTCTTGATGACGGCTCGGTCCCAGGTAAAGCCACCTTAGCGCTGAGTGAGACCGTGTTAGTTGGACCGGGTAGCGGCATTGCTTTATTAGCCGATGATATTCATGCCGTTAAGATTGAGGATACGGTGATTCGCCATCTGCACTTTTACGGTCGTCCCTTGGAGCGACTGACTGCTCGCAAAGCCTTTAATCTCGACGATAATACTTACACTAGTAAAGACCTTGGTGTCACCTCACGTTAATCTAGCAAGATGAAAAAAATAAGTGCTTCAAGCTTAAAAAAACTACTCCGCTCCGGTCAGGAAATAGCACTGCTGGATGTGCGTGAACATGGACAATATGGGGCCTGTCATTTATTTTTTGCAGTTTCTATTCCCTACAGTCTATTAGAATATCGGGTAAGGGAATTAGTCCCCAATCTACATACCCCGATTGTCTTCTATACCAATGCGCAACAACACCAACTCATGCAGCAAGTCAGTGAGCGCTTAAAGAGCCTAGCTTATGACAATGTGACTGTCTTAGAGGGTGGCATTGAGGCTTGGCAAGAGGCTGGCTACAACACCTTTGCTGGGGTTAATTTGCCCAGCAAAACCTTTGGTGAATTAGCAGAGCTGACGTACCGCACACCTCACCTAAGCGCTCAGCAACTGCATGCCCTAATGAATGATCCGAGTGCCAAGCTATTAATTCTCGATGGACGACCGCTGGCAGAGTACCAAAAAATGAATATTCCTGGCGCCATCTGTTGCCCTAACGGTGAATTGGCTTTGCGGGCGACGCAAATGGTGGCCGATGAAAGTACCACCATCGTGATTAATTGCGCCGGTAGAACACGCAGCATTATTGGCGCTCAAAGCCTGATTAATTTTGGCATTAAGAATCCCGTTTATGCCCTAGAAAATGGCACCCAAGGCTGGTATTTAGAGGATTTCAAGCTGGAACACGGCGCAACTCGACAGTATCCTGAAGCCATTGATAGCTCCCTCCAAAGCGCTTTGCAAGTCAAAGGACAGGCACTACAACAGCGCTTCGAACTGCCAACCATCACGCTTGAAGATTTGATAAATTTACTGGCATCAGAGCAAGGCACGACCTATGTGTGCGATATTCGCACCCAAGAGGAGTTTAAGCGTGCTGCTTGGCCAAGCATCGTTCGTCACACACCTGGCGGTCAGTTAATCCAAGCCACGGATGAATTTATCGGGGTCAGAAATGCCAACCTCGTCTTAATTGATACCGACGGTATTCGTGCCCCTGTCGTTGCTTCATGGTTAAAGCAACTCGGTTGGTCAGTCTATTTGCTGCCGCTCAGCGAGGGCACTAAGGACTTGAGCAAACGACTCCCCGAACGGCCTAGCGTTGAACTTGTTTTAAGACACAGCACTGAGATAGCAGCCGAGGCTCTAGAGGATTTTATCCAGCAACACGCCGATTTGCTAATTGCCGACACACGCAACAGCATGGATTTCAAAAAGCAGCATTTAAACAACGCCATCTGGCTCAATCGTAGCCATTTGCTGCATCAACATGAACTGCTACAACCCCTATTCAATGCGCCTAAATCCCAAGCCATTCTCTTAATGGGTGATAATCAGGCTAAAAATAGACTGTTAGCGGCCGATCTGGCGCATTTAGGCTTTAAGCATATCTATTTAGTCCAGATTGAGCCAAATTTTTTTGCTAATACTAATCATGCACTGAGCCAAGACGACGCGCTACTGAGTGAAGCGGATTGCATCGACTATTTGTTTTTCTTGCATGATAGACATCAGTACAATAAGGCCGCCGCAAGGCAATACCTTAAATGGGAAACCGACCTTATATCTAAAACTGATGAAGATGAAAAGGCCGTCTTTAACTTTAGCTACGTAAAACCTCATAGCAATTAAAGGAGTCGACTGTGTCTACCAACAGCCCCTGGTCCGTGTTTCTTATTTTCTTACGCCTAGGGCTAACCTCCTTTGGTGGTCCGGTTGCTCATCTAGGTTATTTTCGTGATGAACTGATCGTCAGAAGACGCTGGATGACAGAGCAACAATACGCTGACTTAATTGCTTTATGTCATTTTTTACCCGGCCCCTCCAGCAGTCAAGTGGGTATGGGCTTGGGTATTTCGCAAGCCGGCTATGCCGGTGCCTTTGCTGCCTGGCTGGGCTTTACCATGCCCTCGGCGCTGTTGCTTATACTGATTGCTTACGCCATCAATGGCGAGAGCGCTCTGCTCCCGCCCTCAGTCTTACATGGTTTAGCCATTGTGGCCGTGGCTGTCATTAGCCAAGCGGTGTGGGGCATGGGGCGCAGTCTCTGCCCAGACAAATCGCGTTTTACCCTGATGATCGCCGCCACCTGCTATTTACTGCTATTTCCATCGACTTGGGGTCAGATCCTGGTCATGCTATTGGCAGCCCTCATTGGCGTAGTGTGCTTTAAGCCAGAAACGCAAAGGCAAGATGCCGAGCTCAAAAGTCCAATGTCAAAACGTCACGGACTCCTGTTTTTAAGCCTCTTTTTCATACTTTTATTACTACTGCCACTGGCCGCAAAACTATTCCCCAACCAGGCGCTGATACTGTTTGACGCCTTTTATCGCGCCGGCTCCTTGGTCTTTGGCGGCGGGCATGTCATGTTGCCTTTATTACAGGCCGAAACCGTACCCTCCGGTCTAGTCAGCGCAGAGGCCTTTATGGCAGGGTATGGTGCAACACAAGCCGTGCCAGGCCCTTTATTTACCTTTGCCGCCTTTTTAGGAGCTTCAATGCATACGGCTTACGCTCCCTTTATCACCGGAATGCTTTGCTTATTAGCCATTTTCTTACCCTCCTTTTTATTAGTGTTGGGCGCCTTGCCTTTTTGGGAGAGTTTACGGCGCTTAGGCCCTATTCGTGCCGCCTTAATGGGTGTCAATGCGGCGGTAGTCGGTCTGTTATTGGCGGCGCTTTATCGTCATGCTTGGCTAGATGCGATCGACTCCAGTCAAGATTTTGCACTTGCTTTAATTGCGCTCTGTGCGCTTATGATTTGGCAACTACCGCCTTGGTTGGTAGTGATTGGCGGTAGTCTCATTGCCTGGTTACTCTATTAACAATTAAAGCGTCTCTACTTTGCTGTTTTCACCAAAGCACAGGCCGCTTGCTCACCCAATTCACAGGCCTTAAGAAAATAGCCCTGCGCTGTTGCCGCATCAGCGACTGTGCCTAAGCCCTGTTGATACATTTGCCCAAGGCGATAATTAGCGCCGGCGTGATCTTGGGCCGCTGCCTCAGCATACAGCGTCAACGCCGCCGCATCATCACGTGGCAACTTAAGCCCTTCAAAGTACAGCGTCGCTAAGTGATACTGTGCTTCTACAAAACCAAGCGAAGCCGCATTTTTATACCAGCGCAAGGCGTTTTGCAGATTCACTGCAACACCCAGTCCCTGCTCATAAATGGTCGCCAGATTATAAATCGCCCGCGGATAACCACGCGCTGCCGCCGCACGAATCAACTCGCGACCCTTGGCATAATCCTGCTGCACACCCCGCCCCTGCATATACAGCATACCTAAGCCATTTTGGGCAATGGGATCCTCACGCTCAGCAGCATGACCATACCATTGAAAGGCTTTTTCATAATTGATGGTGGTGCCACGCCCCTCTTCATACATTTGCGCTAAAAAAGTCTGCGCCTCGGTTAAACCAGCCTCTGCCGATAATTTAAACCAACGAAAAGCCTCTGCTTGATTAATGGCGGTACCTAAACCATTTTGATAAATCACGCCCAATAATCCTTGCGCCTCCGCATCACCTGCCGCAGCAGCCTGCAATAGCCACTTATGGGCTTCACTATAATTGCGCTCGGACGCATTGCCATTAAGTAAACGCGCCCCCAATTGCCTTTGCGCAACCACTTCGCCAGACTCGGCACGCTCATATAAAGCATCACTACCTTTTGAACCAGAACTAAAGGAGATAAAATAAAAAGCGGCAACGCAGACAAAAATTAAGATAAAAAATCGCATAGTAATCGCTTATCTGATGGAGCTACCATTCTAACAAATGCCGCAAGTCTCGCATGAGATGACTAAAGGCGATTTACTTTGTCGCCTCAATCGGCTTAACACCGATTTGCAGTAATGCCTCAGGCGTGATTTTTAGGCTAAGGCCGCGACGACCGCCATTAATAAATAGGCTGTCCATCTCAAAAATACTACGTTCAGCATAAATCGGAAGCTTCGCCTTAATCCCAAAGGGTGAGGTGCCGCCAAACTCATAGCCGGTCCATTTGTGAGCCAACTCATAGGAGGCAGGCACAATGTTTTTAACACCGAATAGCTTTCTTAAGGTTTTAGTATCAATGGTTTGATCACCGTGTTGTAAGACCATGTAGCCCTTATGCTTCTCATCGCTCAGCACAATACTTTTAATCACCTGATGCGTGGGCACCCCCAAAAACGATGCCATAAACTCTGCCGTACCTTCAATCTCGCCCTGACACTCAAATACCTCATAAGGTATTTTTTGACGATCTAAAAATAAGGTTGCGGGTGTTTTGATGGTGTTTTTCTTAGCGTGTTTCATGGTGATGCTCAGCCTTTGTCTTAACAGCCGGATAATCAGCAAACCAGCTGGAAGAGTATATGGTCAGATGACGATTGGTATGTAAGTCATCACTATAGCCTAAAATAGTGCTTTATTGCCTATATGCTAATACCATCTTAAGGTGAAGAGTAAATAATCGCATCGCCGCTATGATACTAAGACTGGTGATTATGCGAAAAAGAACTGAAGCTTACAACACTAGGCCACAAAACGGTCTTTTGCGCAGCGATATGCAGCCACTTCCACCTATTCTATACATAATCCTGAAAATGTCTATCCGTAATTTGCCATCTTGTTTTTAACTGGCAACATGCTAGAGTAGAAGTTCATGACGATATATTAAGAGAGGTCCCTATGAGTTCTGCTAATTTATCTATTAACGCCCATCGTTTGGAATTAACCCCTGCCATCAGAGAGTATGTGCTTAAGCGCTTAGACCGTGTCTTACGTCACACCGAGGGCGCGACGGCTGCGATTGTTAACCTCTCGGTGGAGCCGCTTAAGCATTGCGCTGATATTACGGTACGAGTACCCGGCAAAGAGCTATTTTGCGAATCCGTTGCCGATGATTTATACGCTGCGATTGATGCCTTGGCAGACAAGGCCGACCGTATGGTGCTAAAGCACAAGGGTAAGCAGCATGACCGCTCACATTCAGCTCGCCGCGCGGCTGTCTAAGGGTCTACAGTCTTAAGATATTAGGTAGCATGGCCGATTAAACCACCGATTTAATCGGCTTTCTTGAATTATATTTGCCACTAGCATATCATCAACTTTAAAGTATTTACCTGGCTTGATGCTAGTTTTTGATTCTTGACATGATTTTTGGTTATGATAGAAGCCTCTCATTGAGGAAATTAACTCACCTATGAACCATTTTGCTAATATTTTAAGCGTCAACAACATCCTTTTGGATATCAATGTCACTAGCAAAAAGCGTGCTTTTGAACAGGCAGCGCTACTCTTTGAAAACACTCAAGGCATCCCTCGTGCCACCGTCTTTGATAGTCTTTTTTCCAGAGAAAGACTCGGTTCGACGGCACTAGGTCATGGTGTGGCCGTGCCCCACGGGCGCATCCCTAATTTGACCAAGCCAGCGGCTGCTTTTATGCGCCTGAGCAACCCAATCCCTTTTGATGCACCGGACAATCAAAATGTTGGCATCATGGTGATTTTGCTCGTGCCTGAAAACGCCACCCAAGAGCATTTGGAAATTTTAGCCTCACTTGCCAAAACGCTTTCTAATGCAGAGACGAGAGAGCAGTTACTCAGTTTGGATGATCCTGAGGCCATCTACGATTTATTCACTCAGCAATAGGTACTAGACAGCGTTATGGTTACTATCCGGGATCTGATCAACGAGCATAAAGACAGCTTAAAATTATCTTGGATAGCCAACGAGGAGCATGGTGACAGAGCCATCACTGATGAAGCACTCTCCTCCGCCGACCTAGTGGGTCATTTAAACATGGTTCATCCCGACCGCATTCAAGTGTTTGGGATCGAAGAGGTGACTTTTTATATTCGCCTACCAAAGCCTACTCAAAATCGCTTACTCAAAGAGCTGAAAACACATGATGTGCCCTGCATTATTATTGCCGAGGGGCTTGAGGTACCCACCTCCTTACATCGTTTTTGTAGCAAACAAGGGGTCCCACTCTTAAGCAGTCCAGCCGAAGCCGCCTACTTAATTGAGGTGATACGGATTTATCTAAGTCGTTATTTTGCACCCAAAACGACCGTTCATGGTGTTTTTATGGACGTGCTGGGCTTAGGTGTATTAATTACCGGTGAATCTGGACTGGGTAAAAGTGAACTTGCCCTGGAGCTAATATCACGCGGACATGGCTTAGTGGCTGATGATATCGTCGAATTTACACGTCCTTCACCACATGTGATCGAGGGTCGCTGCAACCCCCTCTTACAAAATCTCTTAGAAGTGCGTGGTATCGGTCTGCTGGATATTAAAACCATCTTCGGTGAAACCTCCGTTCGGCGCAAGATGAATTTAAAGTTGATTGTGCATTTAGTGAAGTCGCACGGTGAAGATTTCGAGCGCTTACCATTCCAAGATCAAAGCGAAGACATTTTAGGCGTACCCACACTGCGTGTTAAACTGGCCGTACTGGCCGGACGTAACTTAGCGGTATTGGTTGAAGCCGCTGTGCGTAACACCATTTTAAAACTGCGAGGCATTGATACCCTAGCCGAATTTATGAAGCGCCAATCCTTAGCCATACAGGAAAGCTCAAACAATGAATGACGAGATAACTCCCTTAGTTGTTATCACCGGTATCTCAGGTTCAGGCAAAAGTGTTGCCTTAAATCAATTAGAGGACCTAGGCTACTACTGTGTCGATAATTTACCCATCCAATTACTGCATGATTTTGTGGCAACCACGCGTGAAGCCGAGATTAAAAAGGTCGCCGTCGCCATTGACATCAGAACACCGGGGGATATTGGGGACTTACCAAATATTATCACCGCCCTACGGAGTCAGGGCACGCCGATACTTACTATTTTTCTAGAAGCAAATGATCAGACGATTCTACAGCGCTATTCCGAATCGCGGCGGCGTCATCCCTTAACTGAGCGACTCAGCCTTGCCGGTCACGCAGCACCTTCTTTGGAGGAATGCGTGCGCTACGAAAGAAAGTATTTAGCACCGCTTAAGTTGCAAGAACACAACATTGACACTTCAAACTTAAAGCCTGCGCAACTTCGTGCATGGATAAAGGAGCTCGTCGGGATCGATACGAGCAATATCCTCTTAACCTTTGAGTCATTCGCCTTTAAGATTGGCGTACCAACTAGTGCTGATTTAGTTTTTGATGTAAGATGTCTACCTAATCCTTATTACGACCGTGAACTGCGTCCCTTGACTGGTCGTGATGAGCCCGTAGCATTATGGTTAGCACAATTTGATATTGTGCACGAATTAATTAGCGATATTGCCAATTACATTCAGAAGTGGCTACCCTATTATCAACAAGACACACGCAGTTATCTCACCGTAGCCATTGGATGTACTGGCGGTCAGCATCGCTCGGTTTATGTAGTAGAGCAACTGGCTAAATTATTCTCCGACCATAAGCCGCTACGCGTCAGGCATCGAGCCCAGACGCCCAACCAGTAAGCATATGAGTATTAAAAAGTCATTATTAACGGTGTTAAGTGCCGGTGGTTTAATCCTCGCAGCTAATTCTGCCTCCGCCGCCCTGCAGCAAAACACCTCAATAACTGAGATCGTCGATGGCTCAAGCAGCGCCAAGACTGAGTCTTTCCGTATCACTGTGCATGGTATTTTCCCAGAGAGCGAGTACGAACGCCTCTTTAATGGCACCTTGGAAAATGCACCCACCTATAGTGAAGAGAGACTAAAAGAGGCTGTTAGTCCGCTAGCGGAGGATAAAGCGACCACTGATTTAGACACTGAGCCAGCTTTACGCGCTAAAAGCCAAAAGGGTTTAGCAACTGAGCACTTACGCGCCAAACGTGGTAAATCCTACGTTGTTAAGGGTCGACGCTATACACCTTTTGCCTCTATCTCTGAATTTACCGAGACAGGTGAAGCCTCATGGTATGGTCCTGGCTTCCATGGCCGCAAAACGGCTAATGGCGAGCTTTATAATCAGCACAGCTTAACTGCTGCACACAAGGAGCTACCGCTAAATAGCGTCGTTCGTGTGACGCATGAGGTCACCGGTAAAAGCGTTGTTGTACGCATTAATGATCGCGGTCCTTTTCATGACAACCGCATCATTGACGTATCCTACGCTGCTGCCAAAGCACTTGGCATGGTTCAAAAAGGCAAGGCCCAAGTAAAAATCGAGCTTTTACCCAAGGGTAAACCGACGCTCTAAGACCTAGCGCTGATGGTAGGTAAAATCGTTTAAGCCAACAAGGCAATATAGATAGGCAGCTGTCATTTTTACAGCTGCTTATTTGTCTTTTAGCGCTAGCGCTGCTTGGTAGGCTTCGTCTCTGGCTACACCCATGGTTTTGTGCAGGATTTTTGCGCTGTCACGCACAGAGATCCCATGGGCTAACAACTCCTTTAATAAAGGTTCATAGTCCTGCTTAGCTTGTGCCTGTGTCGCCGCTTCAAGCACCAATACAAATTCGCCCTTTTCTCGTTGAGGATCCTCGCTTAGCCAATTAACAAGCTCAACTATCGGTAACACCGCAATTTCTTCAAAGCGCTTGGTTAATTCACGCCCCACCATAATTCGCCGCGTCGGTTCCTCAGCCGCAAGAGCTACTAAGGCTTTAAAACAATCTTTAAGACGATGCGGTGCTTCATACATGATCACGGCCATTGGCTGAGCTAACCAATATTGAAGCCAGGCCTGGCGTGCACCTTTTTTGCTCGGAACAAAACCTGCAAAAGCAAAGGCAGGCTGCTCATCACTACTAAATCCACTGGCCATCAATGCAGTAATCACCGCAGAAGGTCCAGGTATAGCACACACGCGATAACCTGCCGCATGCACCTTAGCCACAATTTTACCGCCCGGATCGCTCACCGCTGGGGCCCCGGCATCAGACACCAGCGCCACCCGTTGACCCGCAGCCAACCGTTCAATCAGCTTATCAGCCACACCCGCCTCATTATGCTGATGCGCGGCAATTAAAGGCTTATGAATGGAGTAAGCATTTAATAAGACTTGGGTCGCACGGGTATCTTCACACGCAATCACATCCGCCAATTGCAAAGCGTAAAGCGCACGTTGCGAGATATCGCTTAAATTACCAATGGGTGTTGCGACCACATACAACGTGGCGCTAGGCCAATGCTGAGCCTGCACACGCGCCTGTATGGATGCGTTAATCAATTCCTGCGCCACCGTATCGACTGTGGATGGATAAACTTGCCCGTCTTTCGTCATTTTTTGCTTTCCCCTATCTAAGATGAAGATTTTAACCGCTAGTTCTGCTAAAGGGGTCGTTTATGGAGCACGCTGAGACTAAAATCAATTGCCATGAGAGCACAATTAAGAATCACATGCAGCACCAGCCCGCAGAGCAAGCGCTGGTGTTTAAACTGGCGTCCGCAGCGCCTTTAAAAAGGCCCTATGGTTACTATGGGCGCCATCGTATCAAAGCAAAAAGACGCCCGCAAAAGCACAAGCAGCCAAGCACACAAAGCAAGCTCTCAGCCACACAAGCGCAGGGACAACGGTATGAAGCCTTAGCGATTGATTTTTTAAAAGCCCAAGGCCTGTTACTGCTTGCTAAAAACCTACGTTGCAAGATGGGTGAGATTGACTGCCTGATGCTGGACGCTCAAACGCTAGTCTTTGTCGAGATTAGACAACGCAGCTATGCCTACTATGGTGGGGCGGCAGCCAGCATTAATCCGCAAAAGCAAGAGCGCATCAAGCTCGCCGCAAATTACTTTTTACCCCAAATCTGTCATCGTCTAGGTCTAAAGCAAATACCTTACTGCCGCTTTGATAGTGTGACTTTTGATGGTAAAAAGCAGGATATGCAATGGTTGAAAAATGCCTTCTCATAAAATGACCGTCCAACGTCAGATCGACCTGAGTCTCATTCAACTTTAGGCTATGATAGTAGTCTACGTTTTGAATCCATCACGAGAACCTTTGAAATGAGCATCTTAAATCGTATTGAGCAACACTTCCAGGATCATGCCGCCCTGATCCAAAAAAGTCTAGACGTGCTTGCTGAGCCTTTACAACAAGGGATTGATTTATTATTTAATACCATTAGCAATAATGGCAAGGTGCTCGCTTGTGGCAATGGCGGCTCGGCAGCCGATGCACAGCATTTTATTGCCGAATTAGTGGGTCGCTTTGAGCGTGAGCGCTTTCCTTTAGCTGGGGTAGCACTTAATACGGACACCTCAATTATGACCGCCGTGGGTAATGACTACGGTTTCGATCAGGTGTTTGAACGCCAAGTGCGTGCTTTGGCACAACCCGCCGACTTATTGGTGGCAATTTCCACTAGCGGCAACTCCACCAATGTCATTCGTGCGATTGATGCGGCCAAGGAGTATGATATTCCAATCATTGCCTTAACCGGTCGCAATGGTGGAACTATCGGGCAGATGTTAACATCTAATGATGTTCATCTTTGTGTACCTCACGAGCGCACGATGCGAATTCAGGAAGTGCATATTTTACTATTACACATTTTATGTGATGGTCTAGATGCGGCCATACTTGGAGACTAGTCGATGCTATCTACTTCTTTTGCACCTAGCAATAAAACCAAATTCTCACTGCTCAAGTCTCGCCAATTCCTCATGGTAGGTATGGTTGCCGCCAGCACGCTGTTATCAGCTTGCGTGCCATTGATGGTGGGGGGCTTAGCCACTGGCGTAGCAACCGTGGTCAGTGACCGTCGTCCCCCGAGCATGCAGGCCAATGACAAGAAAATCAGTCTCTATGCTGAACAAAAAGCTGGCGGCGCAGTGCCTGCCAATACCTCCCGTATTAATGCCATGACCTTCAATCAACGTGTCTTATTGACTGGTGAGGTGGCTAGCGAAGAGCATAAACGCTTGGCCGAGCAAGAGGTTCGGGAAATTGATGACGTTAATGAGGTGGTAAATCAGCTCCGCATCGGTCCAGTCGCTGATTTTTCAACCCGCAGTAATGACACCTGGATTAGCACCAAGGTTAAGACCGATTTATTAGCAACCTCTGGCGTGCCTAGCGGTACCATCCTGACCACCACCTCTCAAGGCGTGGTTTATTTGATGGGACAAGTCACTGCACAAGAAGCTGATGCCGCCGCCAACGCCGCTGCTGGTATTGCTGGGGTAAAGGGCGTGGTTAAGGTATTTGATATTGCTTCAAGCACTGACAAGGTATCTTCTACGCCACCAAAAACTAACCCTAGCAATGCCAATACAAGCAGCAACCCTGCTACCAGTGGCGGTACACAAACCTTTCCTTTAACTAATTAAGATGATTTGAAATTCAACAGGGTCTGATTAGATGAAGAAAAATTTTGTACTCCTTATCGTTGTTGCCGTCATCGCTATTCTAGGTGCAGTGGTTTATAACACGGTTTTTAGTAGCAAGGCCGTCCCCGAAGTCACGCTTCACAGTATTGACGGGCGTCAATTCACAACCCATGATTTGCAGGGCAAGGTGACCATGTATAAATTTTGGGCCACCGACTGTGTGACCTGCATGCGTCAAATGCCTGATACGGTAGCACATTATGCTAAGTACAAGGATCAAGGCTATGAGACGGTTGCAGTCGCCATGAAGCACGACAGCGTTGCGGCCATTAATCGCTTAGTACAAGAACGCGGGTATGAGTTCACCATTGTGCATGACGCGGATGGTTCCATTGCCAAGGCCTTTGGTGATGTGCGCTTTACCCCAGTGGCTTTTTTAGTTGATCGCAAAGGCAAAGTGATTAAAAGCTTTATCGGCAACTACGATAAAAACCAATTTATTGAAGCGCTCGAAAAAGCCCTTGCACACAGCTGATAAACCCTTTACACAACCCCTTTTATAAGAGCTAACCATGACTGAGACAGCTATCACGCCTGCCATTAAAGCGGAGATTATCTCCGAAGCCATGCCCTATATTCGTCGTTTTCATGGCAAAACCATCGTTATTAAGTTCGGCGGCAATGCCATGGTGGACGAGCATTTACAAAAAACCTTTGCGCATGATGTGGCTCTACTAAAATTAATCGGCTTAAACCCGATCGTGGTTCATGGTGGCGGCCCCCAAATTGACCAAGCCCTTAAGCGTTTAGGCAAGGAGGGTACTTTCCTCCAAGGAATGCGCGTCACCGATGCCGAAACCATGGAAGTGGTTGAGTGGGTATTAGGGGGTCAGGTGCAGCAGGATATTGTAATGATGATCAATCAGGCGGGCGGTAAGGCCGTCGGTTTGACGGGTAAGGATGGCGGGCTGATTAAGGCCAGAAAAAAGCTAATGGACAATGCCGAGAATCCAGACCAACCATTGGATATCGGTTATGTAGGGGAGATTCAATCCATTGATCCAGCGGTGATTAAGGCCTTACAAAACGATCAGTTTATTCCTGTGATTAGCCCTATTGGCTTTAATGAGGAGGATAATGCGGTCTACAACATTAATGCCGACTTAGTAGCCGGTCGTTTGGCGCAAGTATTGATGGCTGAAAAGCTAGTGCTATTAACCAATATCCCCGGTGTGCTCGACAAGGATAAAAATCTCTTACGCCGTCTTAATACGAAGAGCATCAATGACTTAGCAGAAGACGGTACGATTTCTGGTGGTATGCTACCGAAACTGGCCGGTGCGCTTGAAGCAGCGAATGCTGGGGTCAATTCGGTCCACATTATTGATGGTCGTGTACCGCACAGCTTATTGCTCGAAATTCTGACCAATGACGGTGTAGGCACCATGATCACGGTCTAAGCAAGCAACGGACCGCATGCTTCGGACTCGTTTTATTCATCCCTTGAGGGCCAAAAGCCATCGCTATCGCGCGCAGACATCACCCGCTGCGCGCGTCTGGTTTTTTGACCTAGATAACACCATCCATGACGCTTCCCATGCCATTTTTGAGCAGATTAGCCTCGGTATGGTGAAGGCAGTGATGCAGCATTTGCACATTGATGCCGTTGCCGCCAAGCAGCTTTGTGAACGATATTGGCAACGCTATGGTGCCACCATGATTGGTATGCATAAGCACCATCAATTGGATCCCGAGCAGTTTTTACTAGATTCACATAACTTTGAAGTGGCGCAATACATGCGCTTTGAGCATCATTTAGCCACCCTGCTAGATGCGGTGCCCGGCACGAAGTATGTTTTAACCAATGCACCTGTACATTATGCCGTGCAAGTGTTAGAGGGCTTGAATATCATCCAATGCTTTGCTGGTATCTGTGCGATTAATCATATGCGGGTGCTGGGTGAATACAAGCCGAAGCCCTCGCCCGCACTATTACGACAACTACAAGCCAGTTTAGACCTAAAGCCGCAGCAATGTGTGTTGGTTGAGGATACGCTCAGCAACCTCAAATCCGCCAAAAAAGAGGGATGGCAAACTGTTTATATTTACCACCCCGGCACGCCCTTTGGTCCTCAACACATTATTCGACCGAGCTATGTCGATCTGCGTGTGCGCTCCCTAGCTGCGCTCCTAAGGCACCCCTTTGCACATCAAAAAAAAGCTACTCTACTTTAGCCTGCATGGTTTGGCGCATACGCTCTGCATCGGCAAAACCGTTAATCCGTTTGCCATTATCAAAAAAGATCGCTGGTGTCCCTGCGACATTTGAATGCTGCATCAGGGCTAGTACCTCGTTAATCGGTAGCTCACATCTGTCCTGCTTTTTAGGACTGATATTTTTAGCCATCCAATCTTTCCAGGTTTGTACCGGATCCTTGGCACATAAGATATTCTCTGTCTTAGTAAATGAGTCAGGGCTTAAGATTGGCGTCACAAAGGTATAGACTGTCACATCCATTTGCTCAAACTCTGCTTGTAGCCTTTTACACCAAGGGCAATTCGGATCTTCAAAGGTCACTAAACGGTTTTTACCATCGCCATAAACCATTTTAAGTGCTTTATCTAGCGGCAAGCTGTCAATATCAACACGATTCATCTCCTCCAACGCCAATTCGGTGAGATTAGTATTCTTCTCCAAATCGTAAAGCTGACCGCCGAAAATCACAAACTGTCTAGCTGCATCGGTATACACCACCGAACCCTGCACACGCACCTCGTAAAGATTATCAAAGGGCGTTTTTCTAACCTCGGTGACAGGCTGCTGAAGACGCTTTGTAAGACCCTCCTTAATCGACTCCTCAACACTTGTTGCCATAACAGTCTGTGAGGCTAGTAGCGCAAAAGCTGCCACACCACAATAGCTAATTTGCTTCAACATTGACCTAACTTGATTTAACACCATAATTCCTTTCCAATGACTGATTCACTCTATGATTACGATCTAAAAGCCTTAGTTCCCAGCAGCTGCGCGCACAAAGTACTTTTTCAATGGCGCAATCCTATCCACCAGTGATAAGCCGGTATTGCGCAACATCGCAAGTGCTGGTGAATTAAGGGCAAAGAGACGATATAAGCCATCCGTTGCAAAGCGCATATTAAAAATCGCCTCGGCTCGTTGATGCTTATAACGCTGCAATAAACGCATATCGTTTAAATCACGCATGGACTCACGCTCAATTAATACCTTACATAGCGTCTCCACGTCCCCTAAACCCAGATTTAAGCCCTGACCTGCCAAGGGGTGAACCCGGTGAGCGGCATCCCCCACGAGTGCCACGCCAGGACCCACCATAGCCGAACTCTCTAAGGTCAATGGAAAGCCATACATGGGACTACGTAATTGAATCTCACCTAAACGCTGACCTGCGATGGCCTGTAAGGCTGGCGGTAGACGTTGCGCCAGCTCCTCAGCTGACATCGCCAAATACTTATCAGCAATCGCCTGACGGGCCGACCACACCATCGAGACCTGATGACCATCAGCGGTATCCGGCAAGGGCAAAAAGGCCAACACACCACTGCCATCAAACCACTGAATGGCAGTATTAAGATGTGGTTTTTCTACGTTCAATTGCGCCACTAAACCGGTATCGCCATAGGCTTTGAACTCATGCCGGATAGCACAAATCTCACGCACGGTGGAACGAGCACCATCTGCCCCTATCAGTAGCTTAGTCTGCAACAACTGACCGGATGCACAAAGCACCTCGCCCTGCCATTGCTCATAGCCCTGAATCCTATCCTCTATCCAAGGCACACCGTAAACCTTAAGCGCATTAAACAGGGCCTGTTCAATTTCGCCTGACTCAACAATATAAGCCAGCTCGCTCATCTGTGACTGCTGTGCGTCCAACACAATCACCCCGTCCAGATCCCCGTGAACCTCCATCTGACGCACTGGATTGCGACGCTCAGACGGCATCATCTGCCACACGCCCAGGCTTTCAAGAAACTGCTGGCTGGCAAGTGATATCGCGTAAATCCGCGGGTGATACTGCTCACCCAAACTATGCTTAGGCTGTACTTTAGGGGCTAAAATAGCGACCTTAAATTGATTTTTTGCTAATTGCAAAGCGGCTGCCATACCGGCAATGCCGGCACCACAGACCACCACCTCGTAACTCATGCTCTGACTCCCGCTCATCTTGCGTTAGGCTCCCCCATGCCAACCGGCCATAAGACCCACACCTGCGTATCCTGCTTCATACGGCCGGCCTGCTCACCTGCCGCATCACCACTACCCCAGAAAAAATCCACCCGAGCAGCGCCCTTAATCGCACTACCGGTATCCTGCGCAAACACGACTTTTTCTAAAGGCGCATTAGATGCTGGATAGGTGGTGGCTAAATACAGTGGGCTGCCCAATGGCACATAGTCTGGGTCCACCGCAACGGTTCTTTGAGCTACCAAGGGGATGCCATATGCGCCCTTTGGCCCTGCAATACTGTCTTGAATCGCCTCTTCTCTGAAAAAGACCATGGCTTCGTTAACATTTAGCATTTCATCAACCCGATGCGGGTTTTGCTGCGCCCAGGCTTTGATATTTTGCATGGAAGTCTGAGCCAGCGGTAATTCGCCTTGGTCGGCTAACCAACGACCAATGGAGGTATAAGGACGACCATTATGATCAGCGTAGGCTAAGCGAATTGAACGACCATTATCCAATTGCACGCGACCAGATCCCTGAACCTGCAGAAAAAAGGCCTCCACCGGATCGTTTAACCAAGCAATCACTGGTGGTTTATCAGCACGAGCGGCAATTTGTGCTCGGCTATCATAAGGCACGACCTTATTGCCCTCAACCTTGCCGCGTACACGCTTACCAGCCAACTCAGGATAGACGCCTGCTAAATCAATAGTTAATAAATCCTTAGGCACTGCGTACATTGGCCATTGATTTTGACCGCCACGTGATTTGGAGCCATGTACGATGGGCTCATAATAACCAGTCGCCATGCCACGCCCAACGAGAGCCCAAGGCTGCAAATGCTGTTCTAAGAAAAACTTCATCGCACCAAGCTCAGGCGTTTCACCATGTTCACGGCTAAACTCTGCCACATCACGACAGAATGGCTGCCAATCCTGGGGTGTTGCCCGCGCTGGAATCGTCAACGAGCCTGACACTGGACGCATCAGACCGCGACAGTTATTAATCAGCGTAATCCACAGATGCTCGCCATTATCCTCGGACCAGCCGGGTAAATCATGCCATTGTGCCGGTCGATACTGCCCCTGCAAGGCCCGCGGTGCCGTTTGCGCAAAACTTGACAATGCCGGCACCTGTAAAGGCGCATGCATATCAAACGCCACCGACTCCACCTCAGCCGAATAATCTGAAGAAGTACTACAAGACAACAGAGCTAGACCAACGAGCCCGGCGATAAGCGATAGAGATAACTTCTTCATATAAAAAACCTTTAAATCAACTCTATTAAGAATGAAATGAATATAATATGTTTAGTCTTATGTCTTATATAAGACTTTATTCTGCTTATATAAGATTTATTTTTGCCAATTGCTTAAAATCAATCGGGTATTAGTGTAAGATTTTCATCATAACATTATGATGCACTAGGCTAAATACGCCTATCAAATCTTTGGAAATATTATTAAACCTCTGAGGATATCAAATGACCCAATCTGCTTTCAAAAAAACGCTAGCAGGTCGTTCGCTGCATTACTACGATGCGCGTGCCGCCGTTGAAGCGATTCGCCCCGGTGCTTATGATAAGCTGCCCTACTCTTCACGTGTATTAGCTGAGAACTTAGTTCGTAAAGCTGACGGTCAAACAGACCAAGAGACCTTAAACACCTGGTTAACTCAGTTAACTGACAGAAAGCGTGAGGTGGACTTCCCATGGTTCCCTGCACGTGTGGTCTGTCATGATATTTTAGGTCAAACGGCTCTCGTCGACTTAGCTGGTCTACGTGACGCCATTGCCGACAAGGGTGGTGACCCCGCCAAAATCAATCCAGTCGTACCAACCCAGCTGATTGTCGATCACTCCCTAGCGGTAGAGTACGGCGGCTACGATCCTGACGCTTTCGAGAAAAACCGCGCCATTGAGGATCGTCGCAACGATGACCGTTTCCACTTTATTAATTGGAGCAAAACCGCCTTTGAAAACGTCGATGTGATTCCGCCGGGCAATGGTATTCTCCACCAGATTAACTTAGAGCATATGTCACCGGTGATTGAGGTGCGCGATGGCGTTGCCTTCCCGGACACCTTAGTCGGCACTGACAGTCACACCCCGATGGTGGATGCACTTGGTGTAATCGCTATCGGTGTTGGCGGTCTTGAGGCCGAAACGGTGATGCTCGGACGTGCCTCCTGGATGCGCTTACCGGATATTGTCGGTGTCAAGCTAAGTGGCAAACCGGGTGTAGGCATCACCGCCACTGATATTGTCTTAGCCTTAACTAAGTTCCTCCGTGATGCTAAAGTGGTTTCTGCCTATCTTGAGTTCTTCGGTGAGGGTACTGCCAACCTCAGCCTCGGTGATCGTGCCACCATTGCTAATATGGCGCCTGAATACGGTGCGACGGCAGCCATGTTCTATATCGATGATAAAACTATCGACTACTTAAAGCTAACCGGTCGCGAGCCAGAGCAAGTCGAGCTTGTGGAGCAATACGCTAAAACCACCGGTCTTTGGGCTGATGCACTAAAGACCGCTGAGTACGAACGTGTTCTTGAATTTGATTTATCTACGGTTGAGCGTACCTTAGCCGGTCCGTCGAACCCACACAATTTATTACCTGTGAGTGAGTTGGGGAATCGTGGTCTGCTAGGTGACTACGAGAGCAAAGACGGCAAAATGCCAGATGGCGCCGTGATTATTGCAGCCATTACCAGTTGCACCAATACGAATAACCCCCGTAACGTCATTGCCGCCGCCCTCTTAGCACGCAATGCCAACCGTTTGGGTCTGTTACGCAAGCCGTGGGTTAAAAGCTCATTTGCCCCTGGCTCTAAAGCCGTTGCGCTGTATCTTGAAGAAGCAGGGCTGATGCCTGAGTTAGAAAAGCTCGGTTTTGGTGTGGTTGCCTTTGCCTGTACCACGTGTAACGGTATGTCCGGCGCCTTAGATCCTAAGATCCAAGAGGAAATTATCGAGCGTGATCTATACTCGGTTGCCGTGCTTTCTGGTAACCGTAACTTTGACGGTCGAATTCACCCTTATGCTAAACAAGCGTTTCTCGCCTCACCACCTTTAGTAGTCGCCTATGCGATTGCGGGTAGCATCCGTTTTGATATTGAAAAGGATCCACTCGGCTTTGACCAGGACGGCAATCCGATCACGCTTAAGGATATTTGGCCAAGCGACGAAGAAATCGACGCCCTCCAAAAGCAAGCGGTGAAACCTGAGCAATATCGTAAGGTGTATATCCCTATGTTTGCCAAGGACGAGACCACGCAAAAAGCGGATAGCCCACTTTATAACTGGCGTCCTATGTCTACTTATATCCGTCGCCCTCCTTATTGGGAAGGCGCCTTAGCGGGTGAGCGTAGTCTCAAAGGCATGGTGCCTTTAGCGGTCTTGGGTGATAACATCACCACTGACCACTTATCACCATCCAATGCCATCCTACCTAGTAGTGCTGCTGGTGAGTACCTCGCCAAGATGGGTCTACCTGAGGAGGACTTTAACTCCTATGCGACGCACCGTGGCGATCACTTAACAGCCCAACGCGCCACCTTTGCTAACCCTAAATTGTTTAACGAAATGGTTCGCAATGAAGACGGCTCTGTTAAGCAGGGTTCACTCGCTCGCATTGAGCCCGAGGGCAAAGTCACTCGCATGTGGGAAGCCATTGAAACCTATATGGCGCGCGAGCAGCCGCTGATTATTATCGCTGGCGCCGACTACGGTCAGGGTTCGTCGCGTGACTGGGCTGCCAAAGGCGTACGCTTAGCCGGTGTGCAGGCCATCGTCGCTGAAGGCTTTGAGCGCATTCACCGCACCAACCTAGTCGGTATGGGTGTGTTACCACTACAGTTCAAAGAGGGTGTTAACCGTAACACGCTAGAAATTGATGGTACCGAGACCTACGACGTGATTGGCACACCTGCCCCAGGTTGTGATCTAACGCTACGCCTACACCGCCGTAATGGCGAAACGGTGGATGTACCAGTGACTTGCCGCTTAGACACGGCCGAAGAAGTGAGTATCTACCAAGCTGGCGGCGTATTACAGCGCTTTGCACAAGACTTCCTTGAGGCTGCAGACGCCTAATATAGACTCACTAGTTGCGCTTTAATAGGCATTGAGCTCGGGTTCCGATCCGGGCTCAACTTTTTATAAACTAGATGTATTCCTCAGCCTGGTGCGTATTGAGCGCAACTTAACGGGCTTTTCTAAAGGTCAAATTAATACGATGTGCACCCAACACGGGATGCTCCGCTTCCTTAAGTGGCATCACACCATGGTAACGCAATCTATCCACACCACCCCAGATCACTACATCACCATGAAATAAGGCATGCTTATCCACTTTATCGCTGCGCTCATGCCCTCCGAAAAGAAACACAGCCGGTAGGCCCAAAGACACGGAAACAATGGGCTGATTAAAATCGCGCTCATTTTTATCCTGATGCAATGACATTTTACTGCCTGGTCGATAGCGATTAATTAAACAGGCATTCGCAGCAAACCCCGCATAACCCACCGTCGCTGCAGCATCGTACGCCAACTTAAGAAATAACGCTGGCATACTAGGCCAAGGCTTAGCACTTAGGGGATCGAGCTGCACATAACGATAGCCTTGCTCATCACTTAACCAACCCCACTCCCCACAATTCGTCATTTCCACCGACATACGATGACCACCTGCGGTCTGCATCTGCCGAAAAGCTGCGACTTCAGTAATACGCTCTAACCTTGCGATGATCGGTGCCACCTTAGGCAAGGCAAAGCCACGCAGAATAAAGCTAGCGGCACCAATTTGCTCGCAGCTGTCTGAAGCACCATGCCTAAAAAATTCATCCTCATCAAACAAAAAGCCTTGCTGTGCCAATGCTACTTATCCTTTACCTTCAATGATCTTGTGCGTTTATCCTATGGCTGCCCAAAGGGTACTCACGCGATAAAAACGTGCCGAACAAAAAGCGCCATCAGTCCTAAGACTAACAGCGCTTTTGAAGATACTGCTAAAAATTTAAAAAAGCGTGATCAACGCATAATAACGTGACTAGTTAATCAATTAAGCCGGTTCATTTTGAATTTTACGTTGTTCCAGCATTTGCATCAACGCCTCTACGCTTGCTGCATGCTCGGAAGCTTGCTCTGCTTCCTGCTTTAGATCCTTAAGAGATTCATCGTGAGTCATTGGTGCAAATTCTTCACGGAGACGAGTTAATAATTTCATAGTATGCTCCTAATGTTTTAATAATTATTACTATTTGCTTTGTCGCTCTGCCGAGCTCATTTGATACAGTCCAAACATGAATTAAGTATGATGTCAGACGATATAGTAACGAGATAATATGACAATAGCATGAAAGCTTCATGCCAAATAATCATGGACTTAGCGTGCTTTATTGTGATGATTTATCAGCTGCTAGGCAGAGCATTCAGAACGAATTGTTTAGTTAGACTAAGTAAGCGCATTTAAGTTCCAAAGAGTAATTAAAACCAGTATTAACCCCTAATCAGCAGCTAAAGTCTTTATTCTTTTATCAAATAATGTTTTAATGCCACTAACGAACAGGGGTGCTGCAGTTGCGGCTGAGAAATACCCTTTGAACTTGACCCGGTTAGTACCGGCGTAGGGAGTTTGTAGTAAGCACATATTGTGTTTACGTTTCTCTTGTGCTGAGATAGTAGGTTATGCTCACTATCCGCTCCAAGCAAATTCATACCTCTGTTCACCTTTTACCACAACGGAGGCATTATGAATCAACGCGCATCATTAAACAGCACCCAAGCATTGAGCGACTTAAGCGAGGAAATCAGCTTACAGTTTGCCTATCCAAATTCTACTAAACACTATATTCAAGGCAGTCGTGATGATATTCGGGTACCTTTGCGCTTAATTGAACAGGATCCCACGATTACTGCGGCAGGCGAAGAGCTTAACCCACCCATCCCCGTGTATGATACTTCCGGTCCTTATGGCGATAGCGCCCAAGGCATTGACCTTAAAGAGGGCCTACCCAGTATTCGTGAGCGCTGGATTGAGGAAAGAGGAGACACCGAAAAGCTGCCTGGCTTAAGCAGTCAATTCGGTAACGAGCGCTTAGCTGACCCTAAGGCAGCGCATCTACGCTTTAATGTGATCACTCAACCCAGACGCGCCAAAAACGGCAAAAACGTCACGCAAATGCACTATGCTCGCCAAGGGATTATCACCCCTGAAATGGAGTTTGTAGCCTTACGTGAACAATTGATGTTGGATAAATTAATGTCTGATCCCGCTTATAGCAAGCTCTTAAGACAGCATGAGGGATTTGATTACGGCGCCAATTTACCTAAGCGACCAGAAGATATTACGCCGGAGTTTGTTCGCAGTGAAGTCGCTGCCGGTCGCGCCATTATTCCGGCCAATATCAACCACCCAGAATTAGAGCCAATGATTATCGGTCGTAATTTCCGCGTCAAAATCAACGGCAACTTGGGCAATTCCGCTGTCACCTCCTCACTCACCGAAGAAGTCGAAAAAATGGTCTGGTCACTGCGCTGGGGTGCAGATACCATTATGGATCTCTCCACTGGCGCCCATATTCATGAAACGCGTGAATGGATTATTCGTAATGCCCCGGTACCTATCGGCACCGTACCTATTTACCAAGCCTTGGAAAAAGTCGGTGGCATTGCCGAAGACCTAACATGGGATTTATTCCGTGACACCTTAATTGAGCAAGCCGAACAAGGCGTTGATTACTTTACCATTCATGCCGGGGTGCTGCTGCGCTATGTACCGATGACAGCGGATCGAGTCACTGGTATTGTGTCTCGTGGTGGCTCGATTATGGCGAAATGGTGTTTGGCACATCACCAAGAAAACTTCTTGTATACACATTTTGATGAGATCTGTGAAATCATGAAGGCCTACGACGTATCCTTCAGCTTAGGTGATGGCTTGCGTCCGGGTAGTATTGCCGATGCCAATGACCAAGCACAATTCAGTGAACTTTATACCTTGGGTGAGCTGACTGCCAAAGCCTGGGAGCATGATGCACAGGTCATGATCGAGGGTCCGGGCCACGTACCAATGCAACGTATTCAGGCCAATGTCACCGAGGAGCTCAAGCATTGCTATGAGGCGCCATTCTATACCTTAGGACCACTGGTAACAGATATTGCGCCCGGTTATGATCATATTACCTCTGGTATCGGTGCGACCAATATTGGTTGGTACGGTACTGCCATGCTGTGCTATGTAACACCTAAAGAGCATTTGGGTTTACCTGATAAAGAGGATGTACGTACCGGCATTATTACCTATAAAATTGCCGCCCATGCAGCCGACCTAGCCAAGGGCTGGCCAGGCGCTCAATTGCGTGATAACGCGCTCTCCAAAGCACGTTTTGAGTTCCGCTGGCGGGATCAGTTCCGTTTAAGTCTGGATCCAGAACGCGCTGAGTCCTATCATGACCAAACATTGCCAGCGGAAGGGGCTAAGATCGCGCATTTCTGCTCCATGTGTGGACCGAAATTCTGCTCGATGAAGATTACTCAAGAGGTGCGTGACTATGCTAAAGCGCAAGAGGGTATGCAAGAAAAATCCATTGAGTTTATTAAGCAGGGCAGTAAGATCTATAGCTAGTCACTCGTTTTAATGTCACTATTAACGCCGTGCGAGCTCAATGCTTGTGCGGCGTTTTTTCTATGCTTAAAAGCGATGAATCGTCATATTAGATTCATTATTCAGTGGTAGTATAAATAAAATAAGCAGATATTTTTACCAAAGAAGTCACACACATTAGGTTTATATTATGAGTCAATCTCTATCAGAAAACGCGCGTCGTCTTTACGCTGAAATCATGGATAGCTTTGATGAAGAGCTAGAAATGGAAATTGACGATGAACGTTATCAGGCATTACTGACTGAAGCGGGTCAAACCGTTCACGATGAAGGCATGGATCGTCGTCTATATTTCCGTGAATTGCTCCGCTTACAAGGCGAGTTGGTTAAGTTGCAAGACTGGGTAGTAGAGAAAAAACTCAAAGTGGTGGTGATTTTTGAAGGACGTGATGCCGCCGGCAAGGGTGGTGCCATTAAGCGCATTACTCAGCGTCTAAACCCACGTGTCTGTCGCGTTGCCGCCCTACCCGCACCCAATGATCGCGAACGCACCCAATGGTATTTCCAACGCTACGTATCCCATTTACCTGCTGGTGGCGAAATCGTGCTATTTGACCGCAGCTGGTATAACCGTGCCGGGGTCGAGCGCGTGATGGGCTTCTGTACCGATGAGGAATACGAGGCCTTTTTCCGTGACGTGGGCGAGTTTGAAAAAATGCTGATCCGTAGCGGCATCATCTTAATTAAGTATTGGTTCTCAATTTCCGATGAGGAGCAGCACCGTCGCTTTATGATGCGCATGATCGATCCCTTAAAGCAGTGGAAGCTATCGCCTATGGACCTAGAGTCTCGCCGTCGTTGGGAGGACTATACCAAGGCTAAAGAAATTATGATGGCACGTTCACATATTCCTGAGGCCCCTTGGTGGGTCGTTGAGGGTGATGACAAAAAACGGGCTCGTTTAAACTGCATCTCGCATCTATTGTCGCAAATCCCGTATGCGGATATTGAGCATGATGAAGTAGAGCTGCCCGAGCGCATCCATCATCCTGACTACAAGCGCTTACCCACACCTGACGAGATGCTGGTGCCAGCGATTTACTAAGCTATCGTAACTCGGCCGGGAGTTAACTTAGTGTCTCACGGCCTTTTTATCAACGCTTACAGACTACTTTCACCACAAGGATCGGCTAGGCTAATCACGCTATTTGCCGGCACACTACGGGTCAACCAGACATTACCCCCAATCACCGAGCCTTTGCCAATCACGATACGACCTAAAATCGTCGCCCCCGCATAAATCACCACATCATCCTCAACAATTGGGTGACGATCGAGTCCTTTATGCAAATTACCATGCTCATCGCTAGGGAAGCTCTTGGCACCTAAAGTCACTGCCTGATAAATCCGGACATTATTGCCGATAATAGCGGTTTCACCAATCACTACACCGGTACCGTGGTCAATAAAACAACCAGGGCCGATGGTTGCTCCAGGGTGAATATCAATGCCCGTGTGACTATGAGCCAATTCAGAGATAACCCGAGCGATGATTTTGACATCCAATTTGTATAGCTCATGCGCAATTCGGTGTGACACCATGGCATGCACACCAGGGTAGCAAAGTAACACCTCATCCACACTCGTGGCTGCCGGATCACCTCGGAAAGCGGCGCGCACATCCTGATCCAATAAACCACGAATCTCGGGCAGCGTGGCCGCAAAACGCCGTACAATCTCTACCGCCTGCTCACGGATTTGCTCATGGTCCACCCCATTCTGATGGGACTTTTGTAAAAACTCTAGACGCACCTGTGTCAGTAGTAAATTCAAGGCTTTACCGAGGGTATAACCCACGTAAAAATCCTCACTCTCCTGCACTAAGTCTTCAGGTCCTAGACGCATCGGAAATAAAGCGCCCGTCAGCGAATGCATCGCTTGCGCAATAACTTCGGGTGAAGGCAAGTGTCGACCGCCCTTTTCCTCTAAACGATTTTGCTCAGTACGCCATGCTTGGCGCTGCTCTTTGAGACCGCAGACTACATCATCGATCATAAAATCATGCGGAAAATCATTCATTGAGTCACACTTAAAAAATGGCATAAAAATCCCTCAGTAAAACGATGCCAATGCTGATTAGCGGCTGGCTTGTAGCAGTCGCGGATTTTCCCAACCGCCGCCTAAGGCACGAATTAATTCGACTTGGTTTAATAAACGGCTGGCACGTAGGTTTAATTGACGTATTTCGGCATTATAAGTACTGTTTTGTACCTGGGCAACACTTAGGTAATCGACTAAGCCGGCTTGATATTGATTCATCACAATGCTTAATGATTGACGCGATGCGGCTAGGGCACGCTGCTGCGCCTCCTGCTCACGCTCAAGATTGACCGCTGCGGTTAAGGCATTTTCCACTTCACGCATCGCCTCTAACACCGCTTGTCGGTAAGCTGCCACCTCGCTTTGATACGCTGCTTTGGCTGAATCGACAGCGGCCTGACGCGCACCGCCATCCAAAATACTTAAGACCAATTGCGGTCCGAGTGACCATACGTTGAGCGGCGAACGAATCCAGTCCGAGAAATGTGTTGCCTGGTAGCTGCCGTTAGCGGATAAATTTAAGCGCGGCAACCATGCCGACTGCGCCACCCCAATCTTGGCGTTGGCAGCTGCAACTCGACGTTCAGCAGCTGCTACATCGGGTCGCGCCCGTAACAGCTCAGCTGGAATACCTACCGGCACCGAAATCATTTCGGGTAAATCATCCACCCTTTCAGCGATATGGAAACTGGAAGGCATTTGCCCCACCAACACAGCAATCGTATTTTCATAGTGACGACGGTTGGTTTCAACAGCAATCGCATCGGCGCGTGCATTTTCTAATTGTGCCTCTGCCTGCACCACATCTGCATAAGCAACCACGCCCTGCTCATAACGATTACGGGTAATCGTTAAAGATTGCTCATAAGCTTGAATAATCTTACGCAGTAACTCACGCTCTAAATCGGTGCGACGTAGCTGGAAGTAGCTCTCCAGTAGCTGCACTTGCATGCTTAAACGAGCATCAGCTAAGGCAATCTCTGCCTCCTCTTCGGAAGCGGTGCTTGACTCTACCGAACGCCTAATACTACCCCAAAGATCGGCTTCCCAGGACAAATTCGCCCCTAAGGAAAAGCGATTATTCGGGTCTTGCTCCGAACCACCGGCCCGCGTCACTGACGTCGTACTACCGACATTGGGGAACCAATCAGCCGTCGCGCTACGACGTTGAGCAATGGCTGCTTGATAGCGAGCCAACGCTTGCGCAATGCTCTGATTCTCCTGATTCAGCAATAGCATTAATTGATTTAATTCCGCATCCTTAAACAGCGTCCACCAATCACCGCGAATCCAAGCTTGGGTCGCTTTAAGTTCAATCCATTGTGCACTATTGACCGGTGCACCTTTGAAGGCGGATGCGGTAACGACTGCCGGCACCTCATAATCCGGTCCCACCGCACAGCCACTGACCGCACTCAGTGCGACCAGAGCTAGGATTAATCGCTTTAATCTCATGATTTACTCTCAATAACTTGCTGCCGCCTTGATAATTTACGCTTAAGCCGGTTAGCTAAATCATCTAGGTATAAATACACCACCGGGGTACTATAAAGGGTCAAAATTTGGCTCACCACTAAACCACCAATAATGGTTATACCGAGCGGCTGGCGCATTTCCACCCCGGCACCGGTGGCCAAAACTAAAGGCAAAGCGCCAAACAGTGCAGCAAAGGTGGTCATCAGAATCGGTCTAAAACGTACTAAGCAAGCCTCATAAATCACCTGCTCGGAACTGAGATTATCCTCTCTCTGTCGCTGCAAAGCAAAATCGATCATAATAATGGCATTTTTCTTCACAATACCGATCAATAAGAAAAGACCAATCAGAGCAATAATCGTAAACTCCATATTCACCATATTCAGTGCCAATAAGGCACCAAAACCAGCGGACGGTAAGGTGGATAAAATGGTCAAAGGATGAATATAGCTTTCATATAACATCCCAAGCAGCAAATAAAGTAATACAATCACTGCTAATAACATGATGGGTTGCTGTCGTTGCATTTTTTCAAAATCGGCAGCGGTGCCGTCAAAACCTGCTTGCACCAAGCGTGTAGGTAAATTGATTCGGATAAGCGCATCGTTAATCGCTGCGCGCGCCTGCTCCAAGCTCACTCCCTCAGCCAAAGCGAAACTTATCGAATCCGCTAACATCCCGTCCGACTGGTTCACGCGCAATGGCGCATTTGCCATGCTTAGGGTAGTAAAAGAGCTAATTGGGATCGCTCGCCCATCATTGCTCATCACCATCAAATCATCAAGCACAGTGGCATCTCGGGCATAGCGAGCATTTGCCCCCATCACCACATTATATTGATTCAGCTCTTCATAAATCACCGACACTTGACGTGAGGCATAGAGATTAGTTAAGGTGCTCGCCACCAGACGCATATCCACACCGAGCCGCAGCGCCTTTTCCCGATCAATGTGCAACTCCAAACGGCTACCTTTATCCTCAGAGCCCTCAGACACATCGACCAACTCGGGTAATTCAAAAAAGGCTGCACGTACCTTAGCTGTCCATTCTCTAAGTGTAGGCAAATCACCTGCTTTTAATAAAAACTGATAATCACCGCTATCCTGACCACCCAAACCGCCACCACCCGGTATATCCTGTACGGCAAATAAGGACATGCTCGAACCAGGTATATGCGACAGTTTAGTGCGTAATTGATTAATGACTTCTTGAGCCGTCAACTCACGCTCTTCAAAAGGCACCAATTGAATCGTCATAAAACTGCTGGAACTGCCGCCACGACCACCGGCAAAACCACTCACCGTAGCGACATTCGGATCCGCCAAAATAATCCGTCGATACTCATCAAATTTAGGCTTCATCGTTTCAAAGGAGGTGCCCTCATCGACTCTGAACATGCCGCGAATCATACCGGTATCTTGCTGAGGAAAAAAGCCTTTGGGTACCGTCATAAATAGGTGCACATTTAAAATCACCACCAACACCAAGCTAAAAAATGTCACCGCACGCCAGCGTAGACTCCAAGCCAAACTCCACCGATAAAAGCGAAATAGCAACTCATAAGGCTGCTCCAACATGCGTAGTAATCGCCTTGGCTTCTTTGCGGGTGCTGTGGCGTGATGCAGATCCTTGTCCGGACGTAACCAAAGCGCACATAACATGGGCACCAGCGTGAGCGAGACCACGAGTGAGACCAAGACAGCCACCGTCAGCGTCAACGCGAACTCATAAAAGAGCAAACCGATCATCTCGTGAATCAGCAACAGGGGTAGAAAAACGATCACCAGCGACAGGCTCATCGTCACCACAGTAAAAGCGACCTCCTTAGCGCCAGTTAATGCAGCTTCATAAGGCGCCAAGCCCTTTTCCATATGGCGCACAATATTTTCTACCACCACAATTGAGTCGTCCACCACAAAGCCAGTGGCAACTATCAAAGCCATTAAGGAGATCGTATTAAGGGAAAAGCCCAAAAAATACATCACGATAAAAGAACCGAATAAAGAAATCGGCACCGATACCGCCGGAATCATCGTAATTCTAAGCTTTCTTAAAAAAGCCAACACCACCAGCGCCACTAAGATCACCGCCAATACCAAGGTCTTCTCAGCCTCATACAAGGTGGCACGAATACTAGAGGAGCGGTCTTGCGATACATTTAAATCCACTTGCGCTGGCATTAAGGCATTCAGCGCTGGCAATTGCTGCTTTATTGCATCAACGGTTTGAATAATATTGGCCGACTCTTCACGTCGAATAATCAGGTTAATGGCAGGTTGATGATCTAAAAAACCAAAGTTATACTCATTTTCGACGGAATCATAAACATGCGCCACATCCTTTAGGCGCACCGCCTGACCCTCGCGCCAGCGAATAATTAAATCTTGATAGTCTGCGGCTTTATGTAAAATACCATTAGCACTAATAAGCCAACGTAAATTTTTGTTTTCGATAAAGCCGCGCGGCTTAATTTGATTGGATTCGCTGATGGCTCGACTGACCTCATCCAGGGTGATGCCATAGCTAGTCAACTGCATCGGGTTTAAATCTACCCGTACCGCCGGCATGGAACTCCCACCAACACTGACCTCACCGACCCCCTCTACCTGCGCTACTTTTTGTGCAATTACCGTGGTCGCCAAATCATAGAGCTCACCCAAATTATGCGTCTCTGAAGTCAGTGTCAACACCATAATCGGACTAGAAGCAGGATTCATCTTACGATAGGTGGGTGGTGTACGCATATTGCTGGGTAGCAGATGTTGCGCTTTATTAATGGCAGCCTGCACCTCTCTTGCTGCATCGTTCACATCCTTACGCAACTCAAAGAGAATAATAATCTGTGTACTGCCCTCCTGACTGGTGGCGCTTAACACATCCACCCCGGCAATCGATCCTAAGGCACGCTGCAATGGCGTGGCCACGCTACTCGCCATGGTTTCTGGACTAGCGCCAGGCAAGCTCGCACGCACAAAAATCGCCGGCACCGAGAGATTGGGCAATGGCGCGACTGGTAAAGCCAGATAACTGACGATACCGCAAATCGCCACACTAATGGCTAATAATAAGGTGGCAACCGGTCGTTTAATAAACAGCGCTGATAAGTTCATACTCAGCCCTCGTTAGCGACAGTAGACTCAGGCCTCGCCTGTTGCTCATCATGCGTTCTGCCGCTAAGCAAACGGTCAAAATATAAGTACACGACCGGTGTCGTAAAGAGGGTCAACACTTGACTTAATAACAAGCCACCCACCATGGCTAAACCTAATGGTTGACGCAATTCCGCCCCCACACCGCTTGACAGCATCAGTGGAATGGCTGCAAACAAAGCCGCCAAGGTTGTCATTAAAATCGGTCTGAAGCGTAATAAGGCGGCCTGACGTACTGCTGCATAGGGTGATAAACCCTGTTCACGCTCAGCCGACAAGGCAAAATCCACCACCATAATGCCGTTTTTCTTAACCAAACCAATCAGCAAAATCACGCCGATAATGCCCACCATATCCAAATCCATACCGGCAACATTTAAGGCAATTAGGGCGCCAATCGTGGCTGAGGGTAGCGTCGATAAAATCGTAATGGGGTGAATATAGCTTTCATACAGCACCCCCAAAACAATATACATGGTAAAAACCGCCGCCAACAATAACCACAGATTATTTTTTTGAGCACTGACATAAGCCTCGGTGGTACCTTGTAAACGCATCTCAACCACCTCGGGCATAGCTATTTGCTGCGGTAGCGCTTGAATTTGTGGCAACACATCCGACAACGAATAATGCGCTTGTAAATTAAAAGAAATTAAGCTGGCATTAAACTGGTCAATCCGCTGCACTTCCAACGGGGTGTATGCCATTTCAACTTGGGCAATATCTGTCAGCCGAACTAAGCCATTAGTACCCTGAATAAACACATCGGCCAGCGACTGCGGATCCTGCGCAAAACTCGGCTCCACTTCCAACACCACGCGATATTGCGCTGCTTGGGTAAAGACCGTTGAAATCAAGCGCTGACCGAAGGCATTGTATAAGGCCTCATCCACCTGTGCCATCCGAACACCATAGTGAGCGGCGGCATCGCGATCTACCACCACTTTGGCTTCTAAGCCACGCACTTGGTAATTTTCAACCACATCTTGTAAACCCTCAATCTCACTAAGTGCCGACACAAAACTCGGCACCCACGCTCTCAGCTGTTCACTATCAATGGAGGAAAGGCTAAGCTGATATTGACTACGGGCCAGTTGCGTATCAATCGAAAGATCCTGATTAAGCTGCAAATACACCTTAATGCCTTCATAGTCTGCGGCTATCTGTTGCAACCTGTCCATGACTACGTGAGCACTATCGCGACCAGCATGAGATGTCAGCTCGATCTGTATACGGCCCGTATTCAAACTGACATTATTGCCGTCTACGCCGATAAAGGAGGTCACTGAAGCCACATCCCTATCTTGACTAAAAGCCTCTGCAATCGCCGTTTGTAATTCAGCCATTCGCTCAAAAGACACGGACTGATCGGCTTCCGTCATCACGACCATCAGACCAGTATCCTGCTGCGGGAAAAAGCCTTTGGGAATCCATACATACAGCGCCACCGTTATCACTAAGGTCGCGACAAACACCAATAGGGTCACTAACTGATGAGCTAAGACCTTATCCAGTAAATTAGCATAAGCCGCCATCAACCGATCAATTTGCTTAGCCAAGAAACGGCTTACAGGGCCCTCCTTAGGCACATCCGCAGCATCTAGGGGGTGATCACTAGCACCCGCCCCAACCATCGCCTTTTTAGTTGCGGGTTTCAGCATATAAGCACACATCATCGGTGTCAGCGTAAGCGACAGCACCAGTGAAATTAATATCGCCACTGACAGGGTGACCGCAAACTCTCTAAATAAGCGACCAATCACATCGCCCATAAAGAGCAGAGGAATAAGTACCGCAATTAATGAAAAGGTCAAGGCAATCAAGGTGAAACTAATTTCCTTAGCGCCCTTATATGCGGCATTAAGCGGGGTTTCACCCTCCTCAATATGGCGGGCAATATTTTCAATCATCACAATGGCATCGTCCACCACAAAACCGGATGCGATGGTCAGCGCCATTAAAGTGAGGTTATTGAGGCTATAGCCCAAAAATAACATGATCGCAAAGGTACCGATAATGGATAGCGGCACCACCACCGATGGGATAAAGGTTGCGCTTAAGGTACGTAAAAACACAAAGGTCACTAACACCACCAACAGTACGGCAAGCAGTAACTCTGTCTGTACATTGTTGATGGATTGACGGATGGATTCTGTACGGTCAGCTACCGCTTCTATCTGCACCGATTCCGGCATCGCTGCCCGCAATGAGGGTAATAGCTGTAACACCTCATCCACCACACTAATGACATTAGCATTAGGTTGGCGCTGAATATTAAGAAGAATCGCTTGCTTATCACCTAACCACGCAGCCTGACGTATATCCTCTGCATCCATCACCACCTTGGCTACCTGCTTTAAGCGTAAAGGCGCATCATTAACATAGCTAATGATAAGATCCTCATACTCTTCCGGCGTATAAAGCTGACTATTGGTATGAATGGTGGTCGAACGACGCGGACCATTTAAATTACCAGAGGGTTGATTAATATTCGCTGAAGCAATCGCCGTACTCACATCACTTAAGGCTAAACCATTAGCCGCTAAAGCGACTGGATTAACCTGCACTCTAAAGGCCGGTTTTTGACCACCGGCAATACTGATCATTCCCACACCCGAAATTTGCGCAATCGTCTGCATAATTCGAGTTTCTACCAAATCCCGTACCTCATACAACGGTAAAGCATCGGAACTAATGGCTAAGGTAATGACCGGCGCATCCGCAGGATTCACCTTGTTATATACCGGCGGCATGGGCAAATCCTGCGGCAACAGATTCGAGGCCGCATTGATCGCCGCCTGCACTTCCTGCTCGGCCACCGCAATCGGTAGCGTCAAACTGAACTTGAGATTAATCACTGACGCGCCGGCCGCACTGGAGGAACTGATTTGCTGCAGACCCGCCATTTGCCCTAATTGACGCTCAAGCGGTGAGGTCACCAAGGCCTCCATGGTGGCAGGACTGGCCCCAGGATACAAGGTAGTCACCTGAATCGTCGGGTAGTCCACATCTGGTAATGCAGACACTGAGAGCCGTTGATAGGAAAAAATCCCCGTCAACAGCACCGCAATCATTAATAAGGTTGTCGCAATCGGACGACTGATAAAAATCGCTGATATACTCAATCGATTATCTCTACTTTAGATCCTGCACGTAAGCGATCTACGCCCTCAATCACGACGCGATCACCCTCTACCAAGCCTTCAAGTACCTGGGTATAAACACCTTCAACAATGCCACTTTGAATTTCCTGCCGCTGCACTGTCATATCCTCATTAATCAAGAACACAAAAGCCCCTTGGCGTCCGTGCTGAATGGCATCGGTTAACACACTGAGGCTATTGTCATAGCGCTGCGCATACAGCCACACATTCACAAATTGATTTGGAAATAAAGCATAATCCGCATTATCGAAGCGTGCCTTGACTTTTACCGTACCAGTGGCGGCGTCGATCTGATTATCCATCGACAGCAACGCACCCTGCTCAATAAATTGAGAAAAATTACGGTCATAGAGCTGCACCTCAAGCGGCTGTCCCTGATAAAACTTGGCTGCCACCTGCGGCACATATCGCTCTGAAATGGCAAACTCCACATCCATCGGTTGCGTTTGAGTAATTGTCACTAAGCCCTCGGTGGCGTTAGCCTGCACCAGATTTCCAATATCCACTTGTCGTAAACCCAGGCGTCCACTAATCGGCGCTTTCACCGTGGTGTACTCAAGCTCAATCTCAGCCTGATCGATTTGCGCCTGTAAACTGGCACGACTCGCTCTTAATTGCTTGACTTGGGCTGCCTGCGTATCCACCTGTTGACGGGCAATGGAGTTTTGCTTAAACAGGGTTTGATAGCGTCGTAAATCTGCCTCAGCATTGGCTAATTGTGCTTCATTTTGCTGATACTGAGCACGAGTTTGCTGCAACTTTGCCTCAAACGGCCTGGGATCAATGGCAAACAGCGCATCACCTGCCTTGACCAGCGCCCCCTCTTCGAAAAACACCTGAGTTAATGGTCCGCTGACCTGACTGCGCACCACCACGGTTTCGGACGGCAAAGCGGTGCCAATCCCTCGAATCACATTATTCATGGTGCGCACTTCGGCAGCGACTGCCCTAACCTTTACCGTGCCAGCTCCAGGACCTCCTCTAACATTACCAACTGGACCCATCGCTGAAGGAGAAGGCGTAGACGCTGGGTTATTGTCAGCCTGCTTATAGAAAAATAAAGCGTATACCACAAACGCAATCACGCCTAGCAACAGGAGCAGAACGAGCTGTTTGATAATACGCACTTTGCCCGACTCCCTTTTGTTAAACGGCGCATCAGGCTCAGCTTGTACTTGCACTTGCTTCGGTGGCTGATTGTGCTGTACCGTCTCAGGTGGTTTTGTCACTCAAAAATCCTATCAAAAACAAAAAATTAAAAATTACAAAATGCGATTTTCAGGCTGATGGGTTTTGTCACCAGTTGCGGCTCAAGTCGCTCATTTAATTGGTATAAACGCACAAAGGTCACGTGCTTATTTGCGCTAATTTCTGGATAAATGCCACCGGATGCCGGCACCCAGACGCGTATTAACTGATACGGCTGCCCCCGCAAAGCGCGTTCAAAAACACCGCTAGGCGGTGTGGTCACATACTCTGGCTCGCGCGACGCACGAATAAAGTGTAGGAGACTATTGACCGCCTCGCTGAGTGGATTAAATGAAGCCACCCACTCATCCACCACCGCTTGGCGCTGCGCATGATCGCCCAACATCCAACCATGATACGCTGGGAATTCAGTGCTGGATAAGCCACCCGGCACCACATAACGGTTTTTGATTTTAGCAAGCCACTCGCAGTCACGCGCCGCTCGACCAATCTTGCCTGCGTCATGCAATTCTCGACTGACCCGATTTAAATCCACCAAGGCCGATTCGATCGCCACCAAATTAATATCAGGATAGCTGCGATAGGACTGTAAGGTCAGTTTTTGCTTATCCAACTCTTGCAATAAGGTATTACGCGCGTCGCCCCGCTCACATACCTCCATAATGTCGAACAACGCACCCAATAAGGCCTCATCGTTTTCAGGGCTACTCGCAAAATGCTTATGAAAAAAGGATAAGCGCTGAAAAAGAAACTCTAAACGCAAAAATGAGCGTATCTTCTCGCTGAATGGATACTCATATAAAATCACGACAATCCCTTATGTAATCGGTCCTTTTCGCTTAAGGCCAACCAGAGCTCGTGCTTTTCCTGCACTTGTTGACGTAGCCGAGGTAAGTCTACGCCGGCACCATTATCAATCACATCATCGGCATGCTGCAGTCTAAGCTGCCGTGGTGCTTGGCTGGCAATAATCCGCTTAATTTCATCTAAACTAAGTTGATCTCTTAATTGTACACGTGATATTTGCGTTGCTTCATCACAATCAATCACACAGATACGTTTAAACTGAGGACGATAGCGTGCGACTGACTCAATCAATAAGGGTATATCATAAACCACATAGGGGCTATCGGCCTGCGCTGCTTGTAAGCCCATCTGCTCCTGTACAATGGGATGCACAATGGCCTCTAAGCGCTGACGTGCCTCGGGGTCCTTAAACACCAAGTTGCGCATTAAGGCACGATTTAAGGCGCCATGCTGATCCAGCATCGCTGCGCCAAAGGCCGCCACAATGGCCTCAATGGCCGCACCACCAGCTGCCGTAGCAGCACGTGAAATGGCATCCGCATCAATCACTGCAATCCCATAGCCCTGTAATTGCTTAGTGACGGTTGATTTACCCGAACCAATACCCCCGGTAAGACCTACCTTATACTGAGCCATCTCTACCCCCTCAATCAGCTATATAAGCTACCCCACCACCATACAAAGTAAGCGGCTAACGACAAATAAGGACCAAATGCGATAGTTTCTACGCGCCTTTTAAACAGCAGTGTCTGAAAAAAAATCGCAACTAAGGCAATAACGCAGGCTAAGGCCACTAAATACAAGCAGACCATCATCTCAAACCAACACGCCAAGGCGGCCATAAATTTAATGTCACCCGCACCTAAGCTGCTACCGCAACGACGCTTAGCAAAGCTGCTACTGACTACCTGAACGATCTTAGCACAGCCGACGCAGAGCAAAACCATGAGTAAGCGCCATAAGATAATACCATCTGCGACTACATAGCTATAAGTCAAACCGAGTAAGGCAAAGAGCAACAAAATCACATCTGGCAAGATACGCAGCTTGAGATCCAACCACGCAAGACTAAGTAAAATAGCACTGAAAAACAAATAAAAGAAAGGCCACTGGGTCGCACTCAGTAGCGGCACGGTGCTCGCTAAAAATAGCAAAGGCACCCAATACACCGCATAACGCTTTTTATAAGGTCGCACCACCTGCCAATAAGGATCGCCCCGATAGCGCCGATAACAACTGAGTACATAATGCGGTAAAAGCCAATACAGCAAGCCAGCCATCAGAACACTAGCGATCACGAGCAGCAACATATGATTCTCCTTAAAGGAAAAAGCATAGTGCAAGCGCTGACCTTTTCACGCATACAGGATTTCTTTATCCACCTAACACGCCCATTACGCACAAAAAAGCGAGTCGCCCCTAAGAACACTCGCTCTAAACAGCCTGCTATGGCGCAGGGAAAAAGACCATTAGGAATTAAAAACAATCACTGATGCCGGGCTCAAGCCCAGTGCCTCACCTCGTTGATAGCGTGCCTGTTGCTGAATTTGTTGGGGCACAAAAACATCTACCGCTTGTGCCTGCGCCTCATCTACCACATGCAGTCTGACCAAGGCGCCCAGATCTTGTACCTCTTCTAAACGACCTTGAAGCATCATGTCATCAGACACACCAGGTCGACTTAAGCGCCACTGGTGAGGACGCACATACGCTTTTGCTGGACCAGCTTGCACCCCTTGTTGTTGCTCCGCTGTCAATGGGGTCGTGAAGTCATTAAAACGCCATGCACCGTCCTCAATCACGCCCTCAAACACACTGGCCTCACCCAAAAACTCCGTCACAAACGCTGTTTGCGGCTGGTGATAGAGTGCGGAACCGCTACCCTCTTGCTCAATCACCCCATGATTCATCAAGACAATATTATCGGAAATTTCCAAAGCCTCTTCCTGATCGTGGGTAACCAAAATACTCGTCACACCCAACTCATGATGCACCCGCCGTAGCCACTGACGTAATTCCTTACGTACCTTGGCATCCAAGGCGCCGAAGGGCTCATCCAACAGTAATAACTTAGGCTGTACGGCTAATGAGCGGGCTAAGGCAATGCGCTGTCTTTGACCACCAGAAAGCTGTGCGGGAAAGGCGTGTGCCAAATGTGGCAACTGCACCAAGTCTAACAGCTGCATCACACGCTCGCGAATTTCCTTTTTTGAAGGACGTTGACTGCGTGGTAAGACGCTAAGCCCAAAAGCCACATTATCAAAGACATTCATATGGCGAAACAAAGCATAATGCTGGAACATAAAACCGATATGGCGCTCTTGCACTGATTTATTTGTCACATCCTGGCCATCCAATAAGACCTGCCCACTATCGGCAAACTCTAAACCGGCAATAATTCGTAGCAGCGTCGTTTTACCACAACCCGACGGTCCCAATAAGGAAACCAGCTGACCGGTTTCCACCTGTAAATTAATATTTTTTAACGCGTGAAACGCACCAAAGCTTTTATTCAGATCTTTAATTTCGATACTCATACAGTCACCTTGTTTAATCCTAAATCAGGGGCTTTTTTTGTGCTGCGCTCTGCGCTTATTTTGTTAGTTGTGCAATCATCTCTTGCCACGATATCTGACTCGGCGCTTAGCACCACTTCGGCATCACGCCGCGCCGCTGCTGCTTGCTTATATTTACGCTGCTCCCACCAATTCAAAAGATGCTGCAAGAGCAGCGTGACAATCGCCAAAAATGCCAATAAACTAGCGGCGGCAAAGGCACCCACCGGATTGTAATCGTTATAAAGCACTTCAATATGTAAGGGTAAGGTATTGGTCAAGCCCCGAATATGGCCCGAGACCACCGAGACTGCACCGAACTCACCCATGGCCCTGGCATTGCTTAGGATGATGCCGTACAACAAGGCCCAACGAATATTCGGTAAAGTCACACGCCAAAACATTTGCCATGACGATGCGCCCAACACCAAGGCAGCCTGCTCTTCACTCGAGCCCTGACTTTGCATCAGCGGAATCAACTCCCGTGCGATAAAGGGGAAGGTCACAAACAAGGTCGCTATCACAATGCCCGGCACCGCAAAAATCACTTGAAAGCCAATGGACTCCAACCAACTACCCAAAACGCTGTAGCTACCGAACAGTAGAATAAACATCAAACCAGCAACCACGGGTGATACGGAAAATGGCAAATCCAAAAGCGTGGTCAGCCATTGCTTACCGCGGAAATCAAAGCGCGTCAACAACCATGCCATGGCCACCCCAAAAACCACATTAATTGGCACCACAATCGCTGCCGTCAACAGGGTTAATTTAATGGCCGCCATCGCATCCGGCTCGGTTAAGGAGGCAATATACAGCGCCCAGCCTTGACGAAAAGCCTCTACAAACACTGAAATCAGCGGAATCACTAACATCACGCCTAAAAAACTAAGCGCCAGTGCAATTAACAGCACTTTTAAAAAACGAGGTTCATCGATGGGTTTTTTATAACTTGTCTGCATCACTACAATCCCTATGCTCTGGCCTCAAGGCGACGACTGAGACGCCATTGCGTCGCATTAATAATAAATAAAATCACAAAAGCGATAATCAGCATAAACAAGGCCACGGCTGAAGCCCCTTGAATATCAAACATTTCTAATTTTGCAGTAATAATCACCGGCAAAATTTCCGATACCATAGGGATATTGCCGGCGATAAAAATAACCGAACCATACTCACCTGTAGCGCGCGCAAACATCATGCCACTACCCATTAATAAAGCGGGTGTGAGCTCCGGCAGAATAACGCGCCTAAAGGTAGTCCAACGATTCGCCCCCAAACTCGCTGCTGCCTCTTCCAGTTCGGGCTGTAGTTCTTCTAACACAGGCTGCACCGCACGCACAATAAAAGGCAAGCTCACAACCACCAAGGCCAAGAAAATACCAGCAGGGCTAAAGGCAATTTTTTGACTAAAGAACTGACCCAACCAACCGTTAGGCGAGTACAAGGTGGCGAGCGCAATACCAGTCACCGCCGTAGGCAAGGCAAAAGGTAAGTCCACCAAAGCATTCATGATTGCTTTACCGGGAAACTCATAACGCACCAAGACCCAAGCCACTAAGGTACCGAAAAATACATTCGTGAGGGTGGCATAAAAGGATAAGCGCAAGCTCAAAAAGACCGCCGCTAACACACGCTCATCAGCAATGGTATTCACAAAAGCGGACCAGCCCATCCCGGCTGTCACCGTAATTAGAGCCGCAAAAGGCAACACTACTAACAAGGACAGGCAAAACACACTGATACCCAGACTCAAACCAAAGCCTGGCAAGATCGATTTTTGTTTAAGTAAAAATTGCATCGTTCCGAATGTTATTGCATATATTCATAGCGAATGCGTTTAGCCCTTAAGCGAGAAGCGCTAAACGCATGGCAACTGATTCAATCTGAGTTAGGTATCGGCGCTGGCTTAGCGCTTATTCACTTCATCAAACACGCCACCGTCTGCAAAGTAGTTTTTCATAATGTCAGGCCAAGCTCCGAAAGTCTCTGTGGCACGGAAAGTATCTACTGCAGGAAAGCGTTCAGCGTACTTTTTAAGCACAGCCTCATCACTTGGGCGCAAGTACAGCGAAGCCGCTAATTCCTGTGCTGGCTCACTCCATAAATAGCCTAAATACTCCTTAGCCACCGCTTGGGAACCCTTGCGTTCAGCGACAGTATCGACAATAGCCACTGGGTTTTCAGCCTTAATCGAGTACTTAGGATAAATCACCTCAAACTGATCCTTACCGAACTCATTGGCTGCCATATACGCTTCATTTTCAAAGGTTAATAGCACATCACCAATGCCACGCTGGATAAAGGTTGTGGTCGCCGCACGACCGCCATTTTCTAGAATAGATACATTTTTCAAAATACCACGGGCTAATTCCTTGGCCTTTTCCTGATCGCCATTATGCTCTTTTAACGCAGCACCATAAAAGGCTAAGAAGGCATAACGTCCGTTACCGGTGATTTTAGGATTCGCAATCACAATATCTACGCCGTCTTTGCTCAAATCGTCCCAGTCCTGAATCTGTTTAGGATTGCCTTTACGCACCAAAATCACCGTCAAACTGGTAAAGGGCACAGCGTTATCAGGAAACTCCTGCTCCCAATCCGCCTTAATCAAGCCTTTATCAACCAACAGTTGAATATCTGAGCTCTGATTCATGGTCACCACATCGGCTAATAAACCATTTGCCACGCTTAAGGCCTGCTTAGAAGAAGCGGCATGCGACTGCTGAATTTGAAATTTCTTACCGTCATGCTTAGCGGCATAATCCTCCAAAAATAAAGGATTGAATTCCTTATAAAAATCACGCATCACATCATACGATACGTTTAAAAAGCTCCCACGAGCGTCCTGCGCTTGTGCTACACCGAGGGTGGCAGAGGCAGCCACCGTAGCAATTAGGGTAGACTGCAGCAATGAAGAGAAAAAGCGTTTAGATAATTTCATAATGTTCCAAGTCGATAAGTTAAAGTCTTTGTCCTTAATAAGACGACGTATGAAAAACTATACCCCTTTCTCTTTATAATTAAAAATGATAGTTTTTAATATTAATATTACTTTTAGATATATAGAAAAAGTATGTAGTGCGATTAGCACAGCTAATAAAGCCATTGCGCACGATCAAAAACGCCCTGTATCACTCACAATACAGGGCGCCATTAGCACTATAGCTCAAACTTAAACTACACCGGCCTCACTCGCTTGGGCGTCAGCATGATAGGAAGAACGCACCATTGCGCCCACCGCAGCATGGGTGAAGCCCATCTTGTATGCTTCCGCCTCCAGCCAAGCAAATTCATCAGGGTGCATATAGCGCTCCACTGGTAAATGATGCTCGGAAGGGGCCAGATACTGACCAATTGTGATCATATCCACATCATGTGCGCGCATATCACGCATCACGTCCAAAATCTCTTCGTCCGTTTCACCTAAGCCCACCATAATGCCTGACTTCGTCGGAATACCGGGATAGAGGCGTTTAAAGTCCTGCAATAGCTTGAGCGAGTGCGCATAATCGGCGCCCGGGCGTGCCTGCTTATAAAGACGCGGCACGGTCTCCAAGTTATGGTTCATCACATCTGGTAGGCCATCTGCAAAAATGCTCAAGGCCTTGTCCAGGCGACCACGAAAATCAGGCACTAACACCTCAACCTGCGTACGCGGTGAACGACCACGCACCTCATTAATACAGTTAACAAAATGCTGCGCCCCGCCGTCACGTAAATCATCACGGTCGACCGAGGTAATCACCACATAGCTTAAACGCATTAAGGCGATGGACTCGGCCAGATTTGCTGGCTCCTGCTCATCCAAGGGATCAGGGCGACCATGACCGACATCACAAAATGGACAACGACGTGTACACTTATCCCCCATAATCATAAAGGTAGCCGTACCCATACCAAAGCACTCGCCAATATTAGGACAAGAAGCCTCTTCGCACACCGTCACCATATTATTCTCACGTAGAATTTTTTTAATATGATTAAACTGAGAATTCGCTGGTGCCGCTTTTACACGGATCCATGACGGCTTCTTAAGCGGTTCCCGTTGCACCACCTTGACTGGAATGCGAGATACCTTATCAAAGGCTTTTTGCTTCTTACTCGCATCATAAGCCTCGTCTTTTGCAATAGTTTTTAACTGACTGTCCACTCTATTTCCTCTATTTCAGAACGATCCGCTGCGCCCTGTCCGCTCAACTTGAGTTTGCTCACTAAAATGTGCTGCAATTCAGCCACCACTTTATCAGAAACCGCCTGTACCGTTGCCTTTACCCCTAAGCTTTTCATGTCGATTGTACGTAAGCCCTCATAACCACAGGGATTAATGCCAAGAAAGGGATCCAAATCCATCGCAACATTAATGGCCAAACCGTGATAGGTACAACCATTGCTGATTTTAACGCCCAGCGCAGCAATCTTGGCTAAGTCATCAGCAGCGGCCCCTGCCATCGGCACATACACGCCCGGCGCTTTTTCCTTGCGGCAGGCATTAGTAATACCAAAATGCGCTAGGGTAGCAATAATCGCATCCTCCAAACATGCCACATATTCTTTAGCATACATTTGATAGCGACTCAGCTGTAATAAGGGATATACCACCACCTGTCCAGGTCCGTGATAGGTTACCTGACCACCACGATTACAACGTACAATAGGAATTTGCTTTGCGTTTAAAATATGCTCTGGCTTAGCGGCTTGCCCTAAGGTATAAACCGGCTCATGTTCGACTTGCCAGATCTCATCAGCGGTATCAGCAGCACGGGCGGCGGTAAATTGCTGCATTGCCTGCCAAATGGGCTCATACGCTGAGAGACCTTCGAATTGCTTAATTTTTATCATCTTTGTGATTAAACTGCCTCGCGAGCTCAAATGCCATTATTTAAAGTACCGCCTTGACCAATTCGTGACCATGCAAGGCACGATAAATATTATCCAACTGCTCTCGCGATTCCACATACACCGTTACCGTCAAGCCCACATAATTCCCCTTGCTACTCTCACGAATCTCAATCGTCTCGTGATCAAAGCTGGGGTCATGCGCCAGAATAAGTGGCACTAGCATATCGATGATCTCTGGATGGTTAACACTCATGACTTTAATTGGAAAGTCACAAGGGTATTCGATTAACGAGTCTTCTTTTGAAATTTCTGTCATCATCTTCTCTCACAACTAAAGGGCTGCCAACACCTGGTTATACGCCTGTTTTAATTGCTTATAGATGGGACCAACTGCGCCATTTGCAATAGGCTCACCGTCTAGCTCCACAATCGGCAGAATCTCCTTGGTGGCGGAAGACAAAAAGAGCTCATCAGCCGCTACTACTTCGGCTTTGCTAATGGCACGCAGCTCAAAGGGAATGCCTTCGGCACGGCATAATTCCTCGATTAAACCGTAGCGAATACCCTCTAACACGAGATTATCCTTTTGAGGGCCCAACACCTTGCCGTTTTTAACGACCCAGACATTTGAGGAAGAGGCCTCAGATAAATTACCGTCACGGAATTGAATCACATCATCCACCCCGCGATCCACGGCGTATTGCTTAGAAAGTACGTTGCCCAACAATGACACGGACTTAATATCGCAATGCAACCAACGCATATCCACCATGCTAACGGTGCGCAACCCCTGATTAATCTCCTGAGCCTTAGGGGCCAAACGCGGCGCACTCATCAAAAAGATGGTTGGCTTCACGGGCGGATTAGGAAAAGGATGATCACGTTTTGCCACGCCGCGCGTGACTTGTAGATACACCAAGGAATTTTCCCACGGCGCACGTTCTGCCATTAAAGTCATCAAATGCTGCCAATCCTCAGCCGTATTTGAGGTATACAAGGCGATTTTATCCAAGCTGCGCATCAAACGAGCAACGTGCTGTTCCAGCCTAAAGGGCTTACGCCGATACACCGGCACCACTTCATAAATGCCGTCACCAAAAATAAAGCCTCTATCAAGCACCGAAATTTTGGCCTCACTTAAGGGCACAAAATCGCCATTTAAATACACATCAACGTCTTCTGTCACGCCGGGAATTAATGCTTCTATCATTTGCTTACTCTATTTAAAAGGCTCTCCTAAAAAGAGCTCATCAATTTATCCCAAAGACGACCGAAGAAACCGGCTTGCTCCACCGGCTCAATCACAACTAAAGGATCCTGCTTAAGAATATGACCATCTAACACAAACTGCACCATACCGACTTGTTGACCTGCAGCTAACGGCGCCACCAACTTGCCGCTAAGCTGAGTCATGGACTGCACCTGACTCTCACGACCGCGCGGCACAGTGACGGCCACTTTATTTTTAGCGCCTAATTTAACCGTTTTGCTCTTAGCCTCCCAGACCCGCGGCTGAATCACTTCTGCACCGGCAGCGGCCACCTCACGTACCACAAAATTTGCATAACCCCAATCTAATAGCGCCTGGTTTGCACGTTCACGCGCAGCCTGGCTAGGCGCACCGATCACCACCGCTAGCAATCGACGACCATCACGCACCGCCGTAGTAATTAAACTATAGCCGGCTGAGCTAGTATGACCGGTTTTTAAACCATCCACCCCCAGATTTCTACGCAATAAGCCGTTACGGTTATGCTGTCTGATATTGTTGTAGGTATATTCCAACTGACTGAAGTAGTGATAATAATCGGGGTGATCGAGGATAATGTGCTGCGCTAATACCGACATATCACGAGCGGTGGTAAAGGTACGCTCAGATGGCAAACCGGTGGGATCACCATAGCTGGTATTAGGCATACCAAAATCTCGCGCCCGCTGATTCATCTGATCAACAAAGACATTAAGCGTACCGCCCACCGTTTGCGCCAACAAAATACTGGCATCATTACCCGATTGCACGACCATACCTTGGACTAAGTCACTGATTTTAACCGGGGTATTGACCTCAATAAACATGCGTGAACCCTCGGCTGCACGTGCTTCAGGCGTCACAATCACCGTTTGATCCAAAGCGATACGACGCTTGTCTAAGGCATCAAACACCAAACTAGCGGTCATCAACTTAGTTAAAGAGGCTGGCTCCACCCGTATATCCGGATCTTTTTCGGCTAGAATCTGCCCCGTATCCACATCCATCAATAACCAGCTTTTAGCCTCAATTTCCGGCTGTGCAATATTTGAAAAACTCACTACTGTCGGCGTTTCCGGCGTAGTCGGCACAATAGATGACACATGCGCCGGCGCTGCGCTTTCCTGTGACACCGGCTGCAACAGCATCTGTCCATCACCAGATTCAGTTTTAGCACCGGAGAATAGTTTGTAGCTGCCGACACCTACTAAAAGCAGTAGCAGTAAAATCAGTAATTTTTTTAACATCGTTGTCACTCTATATCGCAGAATAATAAATCATCGCTATTGTAAAACTATAACAGCTCAAGGCCTTTAAGGTAGAGCGCTAATTGCTTACGAAGTTCAATTAAGGCGCCATGGAAAAAATGCCCAACCCCGGGTAATACCGTCACCGCCTGCTTTTTTTCAGCAAGCCAAGTAAAGGCATCTGCCAATGGAATCACCTCATCGGCTTCACCATGAATGACGAAGGTATTTTCCGGCAAATCAACCTCTCGATAACTGAAGCGCCATACGCCTACCCCCGCAAGCACTAAGGCGGCGGGCATTGTTAAAGCAGCAGGGGCGGCAGCCGTGGCTACTAAGTCTTCAATTTCCTGATGCAATTGTGCAGCCACTGCGGAACCGAATGAGAAACCACCAAGCACCCATGGCAATTCAGCAAATTGGGGATGTTCAGCTAAAAACTGCTGCACCACCGCCAACATATCCTGTGTCTCACCGCGGGCCTCATCAAAACTTCCCTCGGACTGACCTACACCTCTAAAATTAGGGCGCAGCACCACATAGCCATGACTAACTAATAAGCGCGACATGGTAGTAATCACCTTGTTATCACGCGTCCCATCAAATAAAGGATGTGGGTGCAATATCATGGCCCAGGCTTTGGGCTCGGTCCTCGGGTAATCAATGGCGACATCCAAAGCGCCTACTTCACCCTGATATAACTTAATCTCTTGCGACACAGTCTAAATCCTTTAACATCAACATAAGGTGCGGCTATCAAACTGCCTAGGGCAACGCCTCAATACTAATATCGCGTGGCTTATATTCCACCACACGTGCAGAGCCGGAGCTGATTTTCAACTCACTCGGTTTAAAGCCCAACCAACCTGCACCCAAAGCATAAACTAAGAGATTGGCTAGGAGAAGTATGATAAAAAGAGTTCGCATCGTGCTTTTTACGCTATGGTCTTTGATGGCTAAATCCTAGCTACTTTGAACATGCTCCAACCAAGGCATGATCCCTAGCTCAGTGACTACTGCGCCAAATAGTACTGCGCATAAAGTAATAAACCAGCCAACGCAGGGTCCTCAAAGGGCAATAGCTCTATTGTATCAAATCCGTGCAATTGAGCTTGCTCTGCCAGCAACCTGGATAATTCAGGCAGCACGTAGTCTGCTGCACCACCCGCATAAAACACCACCGGCGCTTGCTGACAATGCTTAAGCACATGGAGCCATTGGCGTAACACCGCCCCCACTTGTGCTGCCGTGATGCCACTCAGTAAAGCCTCTGCGGTAGAACTTGGAAAAGCCGGCGGATAACTGGACGTGGTCCATTGAATGGCTGGTAATTGCGCCGTACCGCTCACTAAACTATCACTCATTAACTGCAGGCCAGGCAAAATCAAACCGCCCAGAAACTGATCCTGAAACACCGTATCTATTGTTGTGGCTGTACCGAAACTAATTAACATCGCCGGTCGCTTTTGAGCGGCTTCATGTACACTCAGCCCCAACATGGCTAACCAGCGATCGGAACCCAGTTGCTGATACTCAGCATAGGCATTACGTAAGTGCAATAGCTGTGGCTCGGAAGCGAGCCAATGTAGTTCATAAGCTTGCTCACCACAATACGCATCTAATTGCTCTCTAATCCGGGCTGCGCTCAGCGGACCACTGACATTCACCCCTATCACGAGGCTAGGCTTAGTAGCAAATTGCTTAAGCTTTGCAGCTAAACCCTCAATTTCCGCATGCGTCACAATAAACTTCACCGGCGCTGCTGGCACCTCATCTGTCCCTGCGGCGCTAAGTCGTTCATAGTAAGCAAATTTAATCCGCGTATTACCCGCATCAATCAGCAAGACCGCAGCACTGCCCTTAGCCATTATCCGCCGCCATGAGATCAATTGCCCGAATGGAAATATCGCCGTAAATCACCTGCTTTACTCCCTCATCAGTCCGTACTAATAAGCAGGCATTTTTGTCCACTCCCTCTGCCTGACCGCTAAACATCAGCTCCTGACCATTCAGCACATCCACCGTCTGCTGCTTTAAAGCATCCACCACCGCATGACGCGCCACAAACGGCTCAAAGCCCGTTTTTTGATACTGTAAAATCGCCTGATACCAAGCATTGGCAAGCAAAGCCACCATACTACTGACATTTGCCGCCGCTTTAGACTCCCGCTCCGCTAATGATGACAACACCGACGTCCAATCCGCCACCGGTCGCTGCAAGGACTCACTCAAGGCTTTGGCATGTGACAGATTGAGCCCCATACCAATCACCACCACATGATGATGCGCTGAGAAACGCCCCACCGCAGGCCTCACCGCCTCAACCAATAAACCTGAAAGCTTGGCCCCGTCAAACAAAATATCATTGGGCCATTTCATACTTAGACGATGCTCATGCGCTGCACCAACTAATTGACGTAGCTGCTCACACACCACAATGCCGCATAGCGGCGCCAACATCGGCAACTGTGTGGCTGGCATATCCACATCAAAGGCACAGGAAAACATTAAGGTGGTCTTATCCAGATCCTTCCACGTACGGCCGCCACGCCCCTTGCCCTGCGTCTGATGATAGGCCCCCAAAAGCACTGGGCGTACTTGCGCCGACTCGGGCTCAACTTGACGCGCCCGATTAATTAACTGGCTATTGGTAGAATCCACCTGCTCCAGCCATTGCACCTCAGCAAAACCAGGTAATTCCGCTTTAATTTTAGCGGCTAGTTGCGCTGCAGGGGGTAAAGTAATTAAAGGCATAAACTATTTTTCATGACAGATTTAATACAACTCACAGCATAGTCTACTGCAAAAAAGGCTGCAAATACTGCATTGTGCGCTCAGTTGCCCCACGATGTTGCACCAGCCACTGCTCTGCCGCTTGACCCATCGCCTGTGCTTGTGCCGGTTCAGCTAATAATTGCTGCGCCATGGCAATGGCCTCTAAGGCTGACTCACAGCGCCGCGTCGCCCCCGCCGCAATGGCATCGGCCACAGCCTGTTTAAAATTAGCCGTATGTGGCCCCACCAGCACTGGCAACGCCAAGGCACTAGGCTCGATATTATTTTGTCCGCCAAAATCCGCAAAGCTACCACCCACAATCACCACATCAGCCAGCCCATAGTAAAAAAACATCTCACCTAGGCTATCACCTAATAATACATGGCAATGGCTAAGTGCCTGCGGTGAAGGCTGTGATGAGCGGCGACAGTAACTTAAGCCAGAGGCCTCCAATACTTGCGCCACTTCCTCAAAGCGCTCTGGGTGACGCGGCACCAACACATACAGCGGTGTCGGGGCTGAAGCCAATGACTGTGGCAATGCGGCGGTTTTTATGCTGTCTAAAAACATCCACTCCTCGCCCTCCCGTGTACTGGCAATCACCACCACGGGACGCTGTAATTGCTGCTTAAATTGCCTTGCCTGCTGTACTACGGACGTGGGCACCTTCACATCGAACTTTAAATTACCAGCCAACTGCACCCCTGCTAAACCATAGTCCTGCAGCCGCTGTTGATCCTCCGAGCTTTGCGCCAAAATCAAGGCCAATGAAGTAAAGGCTTCCTTTAACACGCTGCCGAGACGACGGGCCTGCTTTAATGAAGCATCAGAAAAACGTGCACTCACCAGCACCATCGGAATCTGCTGTGCCTTCGCTTCAGCGAGTAAATTAGGCCAGATTTCTCGTTCGATGAGAATGCCACAGCGCGGTTGCCAATAATCCAAAAAGCCCTTCACTGCCCTCGGCAAATCATAGGGAATCCAAGCTTGACGCAACTGCCCTGAACGGATATAGGCCTCGAAGAAGCTCGCCCCCATCGCTCGCCCCGTTGCCGTCATATGCGTTAATAAAACCGGTAACCCCTGATCCAATAAGGCTTGAACCAAGGGTTGTGCTGCCCGCGTTTCACCTAAACTGACCGCATGCACCCAAACCGCTCGCTTAAAATCTAAAGCCACCGCTACCTCATCGTCTGCAGCCGCAACGGCTGAGCTTTGTAAAGCAGGCTCTACTCCCTCATAGCGTCCAAAGCGCTCCGGCGCTCGTATCTCCCACACACCGCCAGCACGCTTAGCTTTACGCGCCAGCAGTGCCAGCATAATGGGCGCTACGACTTTAAGCAAGCAGGTATAGCAAAAGCGATTCATCAGGACTCCGCCGGCTCCACGAGCAGCTCATCCGCGGCACTCTCTTCTGAGGCACCGAGCGCTTGCTTTAACTTTAACAGCACCACCTCACGACTTGGCGGCACACCTCGGTCGCCCAAGCTTGCCGTCATACCTGCACCCGTTAAGGGCGTACGCACCGGCGTAGAAGCACAATAAATACCAATCGTCGGTCGACCTAAGGCTGCCGACAAATGGGTCAGCCCGCTATCTAAGCCGATCATCAGACGGGCAGCCGCTAATTGATGGGCCACTTCCTTTAACGGTAACGCAGTTAACAGCGTCACCTTAGGATAGTGTTTAACCAATTCGGCAGCGCGTGCGGCCTCTTTGTCATTGCCTGCGAGCACACGCAATTCCAAACCATGCTCAACCAATAAATCCAAAGCCGCATGCCAATCCTCCTCCGGCCACAGCTTATCATCGCGACTGGCGGATGGCATCACTACTGCATAATTCTGAATCTCCACGCCCTCGGTAAACGCTTGCAAACCAAAGTCTGGCGCTCCCTCATATTGATAACCCAAAGCCAAAGCCGCTAACTCACGTTGCCGAGTGACGGCGGGTTGCCAAAAGTCCACCCGATGACGCTGATGATAAAACAACGAAGCTAAACGCTCTCGCGCCGACTTCCAATCCAAACCATGACGCTCGCCAATGGCTTGACGCACCACCCACACCGACTTCATTAAACCTTGCATATCCAAGACCATATCGTAGTGCGTTTGGCGCAACTTTTTTCTAAAGGCGGCCCGTTCACGTCTCGTCTCACGACTCCACCAATGCTTACGCCAACGTCGATGGGAAATTGGAATAACCTGATGTACCGCTGGATGCCAGGCCGGAATGTCGGCAAAGCTTTCCTCTACCACCCAATCAATCATCACCTCTGGACAGTGCTTGGCGATATCGGAAATCGCCGGCAACACGAAGATCAAATCGCCTAAAGAGGATGAGCGCACGATCAATATTTTTTTTGTCATAGCTTCTTTCTACGTTAATAACCTAAGCTTAGCGCTTAGCGGCAAATGGTCTGAGATCTTCGTCCAAGGCTTGCCTTTGAGTACCTCAGTGGTGTCAATTTCAAAGCCGCGCTGATACATACGGTCCAAACGCAACCAAGGAAAGGAGGCAGGATAGGTGCGCGGATTATAGTAACGCCTTTCTATAAAAAAGGCCTCCGTCAAGCGCATAAAACTATCCGTCTTCATATAACTGGCCAAACGCTCCAGGCGCCCTTTAAGCTCTGGGTTTTGCCAAATCAGTGCCATTTCATTAAAGCCCTTTTGGAAATTCAATTTAACCGCAGGGAACTCCATATCGACGCGCTTAGCCTCATCTTCAAACACCTCTTGCAAGTGCAGCACGGACATTAACTGACTGCTAAGCTGCTGCGTCCAGTCATTAAAATCACCAGCAATAATTACCGGCTCATCATCCCTCACCAGACGATTAATCCGCTGAGCAATCGCCTCCACCTGCCGTCGACGACTTTGTTTGAAAAGGCCTAAATGCACCACAAAACAATGCACAATACGCTGTTGCACCTGTACCTGCACATGTAGGACCCCGCGCTGCTCTAAACGATGATCGGAAATATCCTGATTATCCTGAAAAACAATTGGATAACGACTTAAAAAGGCATTACCATGGTCCGTGTTGCGGCGAATCGCATTACGCCCATATACCACATGCATACCCAAAGCTTCCGCTAAACGCTCTGGTTGATTATGTAGCGCATCCTCCAGATCGTTGCGTCCCTGCACTTCCTGTAAAAATATCAAATCGGCATTTTCTCGCTGCAGAGCGCCTTTTAACTGAGCAAATGATTGGCGTATACCTAAGGGCGCCTTACCCTTGTGAATGTTATAAGTTAAAACTTTTAATTGAACCATGGCTTAAGATGCTACTTCGTATTCAATGTCATTGCCTTTATACTAAAGCTTAAAAAAGACAATTTTAAGAATCAGCTCAAAGAAAAAATTAATCCCAGCCCCAATCACTGGTTGAATCACACCAGTTAACAACAGCGCCAATAAGATCCAAATCCCATAAGGTTCAATACGTGCCAACAGATTTTCTGTTTTTAAAGGCACAATATTCATCAACACTCGACCACCATCCAGCGGCGGTATTGGCAATAAATTCAAGACCATCAAAATCAGATTAATGGAAATACCCGCACGCGAGACCTCCCATAAAAAGCCCTGCGTTTCACCCATTGAAAACAAAATGCGCAACAGCAACGCCCACAGCAATGCCATTAAAAAATTTGCTGCGGGACCAGCCAAGACCACCCAAATCATATGACGCCGTGGCTCTCTTAGCTGCCCCTGATTTACCGGCACCGGCTTGGCCCAACCAAAGAGCATACCGCCCAAAAATAAGGTCAATAGCGGAAAAATCACGGTACCAAAAAGGTCAATATGACGCGCCGGATTTAAGCTTACACGGCCCAACACATAAGCCGTATTATCGCCAAAGCGTTTTGCCACATAGCCATGGGCCGCCTCATGTAAAGTAATGGCAAAGATCACTGGAATGGCATACACCGTGACCAGTTTGAGTGTTGATTGAATATCCATAAGCACTAGTTCGCAAAGGTATTACAAGCTTCAATACTGCCCGTCTTAAAACCACGTGTAAACCAACTCACACGCTGCTCTGAAGAACCGTGTGTAAAGGCATCAGGCACCACATAGCCCTGCGTATTACGCTGAATCCGGTCATCACCGACTGCCGCAGCGGCATTCATCGCATCACGAATATCTTTCTCGTCAATCGTATCACCCTGCTTAGCCAACTCATGTGCCCAGATACCGGCAAAACAATCCGCCTGCAACTCCGTCAATACAGAGATTTGATTGGCCTGTCGTTGATTGCTGCGTTGTTGCGCCCGTTGGGTCTGCTCTAAAACACCCAAAATCTGTTGTACATGGTGACCGACCTCATGCGCAATCACATAGCCTTGGGCAAACTCACCGCGTACTCCCATGCGCTTACCCGTCTCGCGGAAAAACTCCAAGTCCAAATACACCGTCTGATCCGAAGGGCAATAAAAAGGCCCCATCGCCCCTTGACCCAAGCCACAGGCGGTACGAGTAGCACCACTATATAAAACCAAACGCGGTTCTTTATAACGACCATATTGATGCTGCCTAAACTGCTCAGCCCAAATATCCTCAGTTGTCGCTAGCACCTTAGACACAAAAACACCCTCGGCATCTGTTAACTCACCAGTACTGCCACGATGTGAAACCGTACTTTGATCAACCTCCAAGGCACTCATCCCGCCAAGCAGCTGTAAGGGGTTTACGCCAAAAGCCAACCAAGCGACTAGCGCAATCACAATCGTGCCAAGGCTGAGCTTACCCCCACGAAAAATGGGTATCCCACCACCCATACCACCGGCGCCGCGTTGACCGCGACGATCCTCCACATTGCGACTCTGTCTTCTACCGCCAAGCCTCATAATAAACCCCTTAATACCTAAAAAACCTGCAAATTAATGCATGTGCCAACCATTTGTCACCACAATAGACTGTCCCGTCAAGGCATGACTTGGGAAAGTAGCCAAAAACAACGCCGCATCACTGACATCATCAAGCGTCGTAAACTCACCATTCACCGTATTCTTAAGCATCACGTTTTTAACCACTTCCTCCTCGCTAATACCCAATTCTTGCGCTTGCTCGGGGATTTGCTTTTCAACCAGCGGTGTGAGCACAAAACCTGGACAAATCACATGGGAACGAACATTATGCGCTGCACCCTCTTTGGCCAATACCCGATTTAAACCGAGTAACCCATGCTTTGCCGTGACATAAGGCGCTTTTAACACTGAGGCTTCATGCGAGTGTGCCGAGCCCATATAAATCACGGTGCCGCCGCGATTATCCTTGTACATATGCTTGAGCACTGCCTTTGTCGTTAAAAATGCACCATCCAAATGGATCGCCAGCATTTTCTTCCACTGAGAAAACTCAAACTTATCAATGGATTCAATGATTTGAATACCCGCATTTGAAATCAAGACATCAATCGCACCAAAGGCCTGCACTAAGGCCTCAACCCCCTTATTCACCTCGTCTTCACTAGTCACATCCATCGCAATTGCCAAGGCACGACCACCGGCTGCCTCAATTTCCTCAACAACTTGTTGTGCAGCAGCCAAATTTAAATCAGCCACACCGACCGCCGCACCCGCTGCCGCAAACTTAAGGGCTAGATTACGACCCAAACCACTACCAGAACCCGTAATTAACGCGACTTGCCCCGCTAAAGAATAGCTTGCCTTAACCATCTATCATCCTCCATCTCTCGCTTATAAGAAAAAAATAATTGTAGAATAAAATATTCCTCACTATCTTAGTACTGTTAACCGTTATTATCAAACCTTAAGATGCGACAATAACGTAAATCTTTATTCAGCTTTTAACCTTAACCAACAAATAACTACTACGATGAAAAAAATCTGCTTTGTTACCGGTGCTACCGCCGGTTTTGGTAAGGCGATCAGTCAGCAGTTGATCACACAAGGTCATACTGTCATTGCCTGCGGGCGTCGTGCCGATCGCCTTGAAGCCCTACGGGCGGAACTCGGTAGTAATTTACACCCACTTGTCTTTGATATTCAATCCAAAGAGGCAGTCATTGAAGCGATTAATCAACTGCCATCGGCGCTTAAAGTGATTGATGTGTTAATTAACAATGCCGGCATGGCCAAGGGACTAGCCAAGGCACAAGCGGCCGACTTAGACGATTGGGAGCAAATGATTAGCACCAATATCAACGGCCTACTCTATGTCACGCATCAAATCCTGCCAGGCATGGTGGAGCGTAATCGTGGTCTGATTATTAATATGGGTTCAACCGCAGGTACTTGGCCTTATGAGGGTGCTAATATCTACGGCGCTAGCAAAGCCTTTATACGCCAATTCAGCCTTAATTTACGCACCGACTTAGCCGGTACCGCCGTGCGCGTGACAAATCTTGAACCTGGTCTCTGCGGTGGCACTGAGTTTTCTCATGTGCGCTTTGATGGCGACGAGGCAAAGATCAAGGCCCTTTACGATAAGGTTGATTTTGTGACCCCAGAGGATATTGCCAATATCGTTTCCTGGCTCATCGCCCAACCCGAGCACTTAAATATCAACACCATGGAGCTGATGCCAGTGGCGCAAAGCTATGGCGGCCTCAAGGTGACTCGCAAAGCCTAAAATAAAACAAAACCGCTAATTCTGACACGATAGAATTAGCGGTTTGACTTAGCGCAGTGAGAATAACTTACTGCTGCTCAGCTTTTTTGCGTAAACGAATATGTAATTCACGTAGCTGCTTTTCATCAACCTCAGACGGCGCATTGGTCAATAAGCACTGAGCACGCTGAGTCTTAGGGAAGGCAATGACATCACGAATTGACGGTGCATTAGCCATGATTGTCACTAGACGATCCAGACCAAAGGCTAAACCACCATGCGGTGGCGCACCATAACGTAAGGCCTCAACCAAGAAGCCAAATTTCGCTTGAATCTCTTCATCGCTCAGTTTAAGTGCTTTGAAGATTTTCTTTTGTACATCTGAGCGATGAATACGCACTGAACCACCGCCGATTTCCCAGCCATTTAAGACCATATCATAGGCCTTGGCAAAGGCTTTTGAAGGGTCGGACTCAAGAAAATCTTCGTGACCATCTTTGGGACTGGTAAAGGGATGGTGTGCAGCCACGTAGCGCTGATCCTCTTCATCGTATTCAAACATTGGGAAGTCAACCACCCATAAAGGCTTCCAGCCAGCGTCAAATAAGCCATGCTCCTTGGCAAAATCGCTATGACCTAATTTCACGCGCAAGGCACCAATGGCATCATTCACCACCTTGGCCTTATCCGCTCCAAAAAATAAAATATCACCGTCTGTCGCACCGGTGCGCTTTAAGATCTCAGTTAAGGCCGCATCGTGGATATTTTTAACAATCGGCGATTGTAAGCCCTCGCGACCCTCAGCAACACTATTTACCTTAATCCACGCCAGACCCTTGGCGCCGTAAATAGAAACATACTGCGTATAGTCATCAATTTCCTTACGAGATAGTGCTGCACCACCCGGTACTCTGAGCGCTACCACTCGACCACCGTCAGTATTGGCAGGACCGCTAAACACCTTAAACTCAACGTCTTTCATCACCTCAGTTAACTCGGTGAATTCAAGCTTCACGCGCAAGTCAGGCTTATCCGAACCATAACGCTGCATGGCCTCCGTCCAAGGCATGGTTGGGAAAGGATTCGGCAGCTCAACGGCCAGCACCTCCTTGAAGATATGACGGAGCATTGATTCAAAGATCTCGCGAATTTCCTCCTCATCAAGGAAAGAAACCTCGCAGTCTATCTGAGTAAATTCAGGCTGCCGGTCGGCACGTAAGTCCTCATCTCTAAAGCACTTCGTGATTTGATAATAACGGTCATAACCGGCCACCATCAATAACTGCTTAAATAACTGCGGTGACTGTGGCAAAGCGAAGAACTCACCCGGATTAACCCGTGACGGCACTAAATAGTCACGTGCGCCCTCAGGCGTGCTCTTAGTAAGCATCGGTGTTTCAATATCAATAAAGCCCAGAGCATCCAGAAACTTACGCGCCTCCATGGAAACCCGGTAGCGTAACATCAGATTTTTCTGCATCACCTCACGGCGCAAATCAATCACGCGGTGAGTCAAACGAATCGTCTCGGATAAATTATCATCGTCCAACTGGAACGGCGGGGTAATCGATGGATTTAAAATCTCAATCGCCTCACACACTACCTCGACCTCGCCCGATTTAAGATCCGGATTAACCGTACCCTCAGGGCGGCGACGTACAACACCGGTTACCTTTAAGCAGAACTCATTACGAATACCCTCAGCGATACTAAAGGTGTCTTTATTTTCAGGGTTACATACCACCTGCGCTAAACCCTCGCGGTCACGCAAATCAATAAAGATAACGCCGCCGTGGTCACGTCGACGATGAACCCAACCGAATAAAGTAACTGTTTGATCTAATTGATCTAGTCCAACCTGACCTGTATAGCAGGTGCGTTTCATATTTGCTCCGAAATCGCTTAAATGCGTTTTATTAGTAGAATAACTAAATGATAAATAAAGGGTGTCTGATTAACTCTCAGACGAGCCGCCTGATTTAGGCTTAGCGCTATCACGGAAATCAGTCACGTACCAACCAGTGCCCTTTAGCTCAAAACCAGCCGCAGTGACCTGCTTCACCATAGTCTCCTGATCACAGGCATCACAATGCGTTAAAGGAGGATCGGACATCTTTTGCAGCAACTCTTTTTCTGCACCACAACATTCGCAACGATAGACATAAATAGGCACAACAAACTCTCTAACAGCAATCGCTAAAAAAGGAAATAAAGGGCTATATTTTAGCCCTTTTTCCTCCTTAAGGTAGCGCTTTAAGCGCAAGATTTATAATAAGACAAACAGCAAGGAAGCAACCAAGGTCGGACCTAATGCAGCTAATAATAAATACTGTGCCGCAATGGCCTGATCAGGGAAACTTCTTCTTAAGAGAGAGAAACCGGCCGGGTTAGGTGCGTTAGCAATCACGGTTAAACCACCACCACTGACCGCACCAGCCACAAGCATATAACGCCACTCGGGACTGGTACCCTCAACCAAAGAACCTAAATAAGTTAAGGCTGCGTTATCAGTAATTGCAGTCAAGGTCGTTGAACCCACAAATAACACCAACGGCTCTAAACCGGCCAATAAACTCTGCAACCACCACTGCTGCATACCACCTAAAATCAAAAGACCAGCCAAGAAGAAGCCGACCATCAAGCCCTCCTTAATCAGCAAGGGGTTTTGATAGCGATTATAGGCCGTACAATAACCAATAAAGAGCATCAGCATACCCATAAAGATATGCGGATGATGGGAGAAAAATACCACCCCAAGCAAGAACAGACAATGCACTAAAATCACACTGGCAGGCACCACCTCGGCTCGTTCAGCCACCCCGCCTCGCTCAATACGTGTTTCTTTAGTGATAGGAATACGCGCCGTGCGAATAATTTCACGACGACAAATAAAGGTGATGGCGATCGCATTAATAAAGACAGCGATTACTGCCTTCCAACCAAAAGTTGTCAACATGAACAAGCTGTCCCAGCCGAAAGTGTTAGCCACAATTAATACCGGTGGCGCCGCAAACGCAGTCAACACACCACCGATGGAAATATTGACAAAGAGCACACCCAGGGCCAAATACTTATACTTTACACTCTGTGCTCGACTGAAATAACCCTCTTTGAGCATCAACGCTGCTAAAGTCATAGCCGCAGGTTCGGTGATAATTGAGCCAGCTAAAGGCACTAAACTCAAGGTAATAAAGAACTGCGCCACCTCAGTCTGCACCGGCAGCACTCGCGCCAAATAGCGCACAATACGCTGCACCAGATCCAAAATAGGACGGCTTGCCGCAATCACCATAATGGCAAATACAAAGAGCGGCTCGGTAAAATTACGACCATCCATATAATGCACAGCAGACTCAATACCGCCAGTGGCCGCCATAATCACCAAAAAGATGGTCGCCCACAGCCCGAACACGCCCTCAACCTCGGATAACAAGTGCCAAAGCCCCTGGTGAGGACCTGGTCTATGGGCAATTTTGGCGAAAATAGGTACGGTAAATGTATGAATAATTGCAAGACCGAATAAGACGGTTGCTAATAACTCAATTGAGGTTGGCATGCTTTAAGCTCCAAAAATAAATCTCATCTAAAATTTATCAAATGTAATTTTAAATTTCAACGCAAGCGTTCGATTTTAAACCAGTTTGGAAAAATAAGCAGCCATCGTTAGCACTAAGACAGTTCTAAGCGCATAATTTAAAAAACATGACGCGGTTGAAACGGTGCAGTAGCCACCAAATGACTCAACTCCTCAGCAATCTCATAGTCCACGATTGCTGTGCCATTAATCGTAAAGGCACCAATTCGCTCACCCGCACTAGTCGGCTTGGTATCCGTAGTCGCAGCCAAGTTATAACCTTTGAAAAAGAAATAGGGAATCACCTCCTCCAAGCTTTGTAAATAAAGACCATCGCCATTACGCTCACGCCGCCCCTTAGGGGTCACCACAAAACCAAAACTACCCGTCTCTTTAAAGCACTTTTTAAAGGGATATAGTCTAGCACCCGTGTGATGAATTAGCACTAAACGCTTATCAATAGACTCCTTTCTGCTTGCTATCATGCCTACTATCCTAAATCGAAATTATCAAATCAATACAAAGACTTATATTGCACTCAACTCATCATATACTTAAGACTGAGCGCTGTATATCAGGGTGGTTATTTTTGTCCTACTGATGAATACATATGTAGTTTTGTGTATTGTCCCTGCAACAGGTTCTGAGCACAATAAAACGTGGCTGCTAGCCTTTCCAAGCAGTTAACTGCTGACTACAATCATTATTAGGGAGATACACCATGAAAAAAGGCTATATGGTTATTGGCGCCTACGGTCAAGTCCAATTAAAAGAAGAACTGCTGAGCCATTTGCAACTAAAACCCGGTCAGATCATTAACTATAAGCAATTGCCGGGCAATAAACTCTTACTTGAGGGTATCCCCCTTGAGGAGAGCGGCGGCCATCACCTGTCAGGTTATGATGAATATTACGAATTAGCTGAGGATACTGGTGAAGCAAGCACAGACCATTACCTTAATACCATGCAATACAGCCTTGGTACGAGCATGCGATTACATTAGTGCTTTAGCGCTTGCACATAATCACTAAGTAGCTCAGCACTGATCTCGCCCACATGCGTAGCCACTAGCCTATTCTGATTAAAAAAAAGCGTCACAGGCGTGCCTAGTGTCTGATAGTAACTTGCTATCGCTTGGGTGGGATCTAATAGAACCGAAGCCTGTAGTTGTAAATCGTGCCTTGCTAAATAGTCCCTCACCACCACCTCAGTTTCACCTTGGTTAATTAAGTAAAACTGCAGCTCCGGATAATCTGCAATCGCCTGCTGCAGCATCGGCATCTCACGATGGCAGGGCGCACACCATGTTGCCCATAGATTAAGCACCACCTTATCATCAGCATGCGCTGCGAGATTAACAGCTTCATCCTGTAGGTTAACTAGCTGAATATCCGCTAACTGTGTGGAAGCCGCTTTAGGCGTCAGGCTAAAGGCGAGATAAATAGCAGAGCCTGCTACCAGTAAAGCAGCAGCAGCGATTGCCCGATAACGCCAAGCACTTAAAAAGAAGAGACTCAGTACTGCCGCAACGATAGCCCAATGACTATCAAAACCACCTTGCCAAATATAAAAAAAGCGTAAAGGATTTTGCTGATAACTATCCCAATGCCTTAATACAAAGCCAGCTCTAGCTGCTAAAAAGGCAGCCACCAGAGCAATGCCAACCCAGGTATCAAATTGTGGGTCTATCCAACGCTTTAGTAGCGATCCAATGAGCATTAATACTAGCACACCGATAAGCGTCGCAAAAACCATCGGTGGCAACAAAAAAGGGCCTATCACCATATGACTGCTAAGGAAACTGTGTTAGTACAAACTATAGTGTAGCGATTACTAAGCTAGCATATGGTTTTGTAGGCCACTGCTAGATTATTGTCTAGAATTCAAGCTGCAAAACCGAAAAAGTTTTCATCATCACGAAACCAGCCCGTTATGCTCCAGCGTGTTTTGCTGCTAGGCAATACCTCATGCTCAAAGAGATCACTACGGAATATCACGATGCGTCCAGCGATAGGTAAAACACGAAACAGCACTTGTTGCGGATTAAAAGGATCATAGATCAGCAATTCACCACCGTCTTCCGCCGTCCAATCCGGATTTAAATAAATGACTATGGTTATTTTTCTAAAGGTAGTGTTATGATGCTGGTCAATATGACGTTTATAGCCCGTACCTGAAGCATAGCGCGCATAGTGTAATTCAACTTGCTTTAAACCCATAAAAAAATACTGATTAAATGCCTGTTGCAATAACTCAGTCAATGCAAATATTTCCTGTGAGGCTTGATAGCTATCATGTGCATCTAACCAAAGAATGGAATCACCGCGAATATCCGCAGCCAAGGCAAGTTGTTGCTTACGTCCAACACGAGCATCGTGAAACTGACCCAGTTGCCAGCGTTGATGACCCTCTATTAATAATGATTGCACCAAGGCTGGAGATAATAACTCATCACTAATAAAACAACCCTCAGTTTCTAGAGCAGTTAAAATGGCATCAAAAGTTGGCATGCTAAAACCCTGTGACTACGCTGTCGAGTCAAATCATAATCGCCATAAAGCTAACTAGATCGAGTGACAACAATTAAAAACGGAGAATAATTTTATAGCGACAGGATATGTTTTGTATAGTTTTATTTTTGGAGGCAATAGCTAATCGCGTCAACGTTAGCGATGTGTCTAGAAACGTCCCTAAGTACTCTTAGTTGGCGCGCAGCAAAAACCCCTGAGAGCGTTAGCTTTCAGGGGT